>CAZHAN010000006.1:0-22397 GCA_964530575.1 uncultured Rhizobiaceae bacterium
TTATCTTTTATAAAAAATTCAAAGGTTTAATAGCTGAAAAATAAGAATATATATTTTTCTAGCTACTAATGAACATCCCAATCTAATCTAAAATATCCTGTCAATTATAAAGTTATTTTATTTACTTCCAAAAATATATAAGCAATATACTAATCAAAATATAGTTAAAGGAAATCTTTTTTGTCTAGCCTAAACCTAAATGTTATTGCCTTAGGAAATGCCATTGTTGATGTAATCTGCAAAGTAGATGAAGATTTCTTGATCAAAAATCATTTGCCCAAGGGAAGTATGTCAATTATCGACTTAGAAAAGGCAGAATCTCTGACGCAATCTCTAATTAATAATGTTGAAAGGTCTGGTGGGTCAGCAGCAAATACAGCTGTAGGAATTTCAACACTTGGGGGTAGGGTAGCTTTCGTAGGTAGAGTTAAAAATGACAGACTTGGTAAAATATTTAAAAAAGACCTACATGATAATGGAGTCGAATTTACTACCCCAATAACTATAGATGGGCCTCAAACAGCTTGCTCTATAGTTTTGGTAACTCCAGACGCTGAGCGAACTATGAATACATACTTAGGGGCGTGCATTGATCTTGGTCCAGAAGACATAGATCCCAACCAAATTAATGCAGCTGAAATAGTTTATTTAGAAGGATATTTGTGGGACAAAGAAAGTGCTAAGAATGCATTTAGGAAAGCAGCAAAAATTGCTAAAGAATCTGGACGTAAAATTGCATTCACCCTTTCAGATATTTTTTGTGTTGAAAGATGGAGAGACGAATTCACTCAGCTCCTTATAGATCATGTAGATATTGTTTTTGCTAATGAAGGCGAGATCCTATCTCTATTTAAAACTAATGATCTCAATTATGCTCTATCTACAATTCGCAATTTTTGCGACATCTCAGTAATAACAAGATCAGAAAAAGGATCGCTCGTTATTACAAAAACAAATACTCATGAAATTGCAGCTAAGTCTGTAGATCATGTCATAGATACTACAGGAGCCGGTGACCTATATGCTGCTGGTTTTTTATATGGTTTATCTAACAATTATGATCTAACAATTTGCGGAAAGTTTGGATCAATCTGCTCCGCAGAAATCATAACTCATTTGGGAGCTAGACCTGAGACTTCATTAAAAGAATTGATAAAAAAGAAATCTTATTAATCTTTACTTACCATCGGTCCAACTGACTCACCCGCAAGTATATGTACATGAAAATGTTCGACTTCTTGTCCCCCATCTTTTCCAGTGTTTGCAATTAGCCGGTATCCTGATTTTTTTATACCAAGAGAATTGATAGTTTTTGTAACCCCAATCCAAAAACCAGATATGTCTTTATTGGATGCATTCTCAATAAAATCGCTTGCATTAACATATGGTTTTTTTGGAATAACAAGCACATGAATCACACACAAAGGATTAATATCAGTAAAAGATAAAACAAAGTCATCCTCAAAAATTGTATTATTAGGAATTTCACCTCGAAGGATCTTAGCAAAAATATTTTCAGAATCGTAGGACATCAAATTTCTCCAGGATTATTTTTTTTATTACTTGTTCTTGCTGCCTTTTCTTTTAAGCCAGAAATTCCTTCTCTACTTGAAAGCTCTTCAAAAATCTCTTCTGGTGTAACACCACGATACGCCCACAAAACCATTAAATGAAATAATAAATCAGAACTTTCTGCTATTAATTCTTTATTTGATTCATTAACTCCAGCTTCTTGTGTTTCTTTTGATTCCTCTTCTACTTTAGAAATAATTTTTTCAAGTCCATCAGAAAATAAACCTGCCACATAACTATTATCAGGGCTATCTTTTCTACGGCTTAGTATAATATCGTATATACGTTTAATAGTTTCAGAATTATTTTTCATTTTTTAAAAATTAAAATCACTAGAGTGTTTAAGAATTTGATATTCGAACATCAATTCCATTATCAATCAAGAATGTCTTTGTTTCAGGAATTGAATATTCACCAAAATGGAAGATTGAGGCGGCAAGCACAGCAGATGCCTTACCTTTCTTGATACCATCAACAAGATGCATGAGTGAGCCAACACCACCAGAGGCTATAACTGGAACTCCCACATTTTTTGACACGCTATGGGTAAGATCAATGTCAAATCCAGATTTAGTTCCATCTCGATCCATCGATGTGAGTAATATTTCTCCTGCACCTAGTGAAGCCATCTGATATGCCCATTCTATTGCATCAATACCTGTAGAATTTCTCCCACCATGAGTAAATACCTCCCATTTAGAAGGACCAGTTTGTCGAGCATCTATTGCAACCACAATACATTGTGACCCAAATTTTTCAGCTGCCTCACTTATCAATTCAGGTCGTAAAACTGCTGCAGTATTTATTGCAATTTTGTCCGCACCTGCAAGCAATAGATTCCGTACATCGTCAGCTGACCTTACACCTCCTCCTACAGTAAGTGGCATAAAGCAAACACTTGCAGTGCGCTCAATTACTTCCAATAATACGTTACGTTCTTCATGGCTTGCAGTAATATCCAAAAAGCAAAGCTCGTCTGCTCCCTGTAAATCATAAATTTTTGCTTGTTCTACAGGATCTCCAGCATCCCTTAAATCAACAAAATTTATTCCTTTAACAACCCTACCGCCCATTACATCAAGACATGGAATTACTCTTGGCTTAAGCATGCTATGTTGCCAATAATCGAAGAGCTTCAAAAGGGTCTAGACGGCCATCATAAATTGATCTCCCAGCAATAACACCCTCTATACCAACAGAAGAGACTTTCTTTAATGCCCTTAAATCTTTTAGAGACGATACTCCTCCCGAAGCAATGATTGGGATATTAACTGACTCAGCTAATGCAACAGTTGAATCTATATTTAAACCTTCTAACGCACCATCCCGATCTATATCGGTGTAAATAATTGCTGAGACACCATAATCCTCAAATTTCCTTGCAAGATCTAAAACTGCAAGATTGATTTGATTAGACCAACCCTCAATGGCTACATTTCCATCCCTTGCATCTATTCCAACTGCAATAGAGCCAGGAAATGTCATGCATGCCTCTTGTACCAATGTTGGATTCCTAACTGCTGCAGTTCCTAAAACTACCCTTGAAACTCCTCGCTTTAACCAATCTTCTATTGCCTGGATATTACGTACTCCTCCACCTAATTGGATTGGAATATCAACTGTGTCTAGAATTGCTTGAACAGATGATTCATTTACTGCTCGACCAGAAAATGCCCCATTTAAATCTACCACATGTATCCAGCTAAATCCCTGATTAGAGAAAATTTTAGCCTGTAATGCAGGATTATTATTAAAGATTGTAGCTTGTTCCATATCACCGCGCAAAAGCCTTACGCATTTACCATCCTTCAGATCAATTGCAGGATATAAAATCATCAAACTTCCTCAAAATCTTTACGTAAATCCTTTAAATAGAAATGACCTGCTACAATGTTTTCATCAACCATTGCATATCTACTTTTTGTAGCCCAACGTTCATAGTCACAACTTTCATAAAGCGCGATTGCAGCTAGTTGTGTTTCTCTAACATTCAGCTCGATGACATCAAAACCTAACTTAATGGCTCTATTCTCAATCTCCCTAAGAAGGCCCCTAGCTAATCCATGACCACGGGCATATGGAGCAACAAAAAAAGTGGTTATGCTTGCAGAAAATGATTGAGCTTCATTATTTGATGAAGGTTCTGCTAGCTGGCCAGAGCCAACTATAGTTCCATCAAATCTAGCAACAGCCAACGAACGGCCAGGTATTAGCAATACACCCTTCCAAAATGATTCGAGCGTATCCCTCGGAGGAGGTTTAAGCCAACCAAAGCCATTGCCATCTAAAATTGCGTCCTCGGTAGCTTCGCAAAGATCCTCTAAATCAGTTCCATCAAATTTGTTTAGCCATTCTATTTTAGTATTTTCTGTCATTAATTAAACCTTGAAAACGTACATTATGGTTTCCACTTCAGAAAGTTGGAAATTAGTTGAATGCCATTAGATTGACTTTTTTCAGGATGAAACTGAACTCCCATGCAATTTTCATTAACTATCGCACTAACAATTGAATTATCGTAATCTGTTGTTGCTAAAATATTTTCTTGGTTAGAACATTTAAATTGATAGCTATGAACAAAATAAAAATGATCACCGGACTTGATGCCATTAAAGCATGGGTGTTCTTGCTTAATTATATTCAGATTATTCCAACCCATATGGGGCACCTTTAGATTAGGTGAAAGTATTTCTACAACGTCCCCAGAAATCCAGCCCAATCCCTTATGAATACCATTCTCAAACCCCCTATTTGCCATTAACTGCATACCAACACATATTCCTAAAAACGGAACTTTCCTATTTATTACAGTCTCTTCTAGGGCATCAATCATCCCTGGAACGCTTTTTAATCCACTTAAGCAATCACCAAAAGATCCTACACCTGGCAGAATAATACGGTTGGCAGCTAAGACATCCTTTGAATCAGATGTAACAGAAATCTTGAGGTTTAAGCTAAGCTCATCTGAAGCTCGCTCAAATGCCTTGGCGGCAGAACGTAAATTACCAGAGCCATAATCAATTATTGCAATAGTCACGGAATCTTAATTTGATTACCTATAATTAATTTCAGTTAATCTGAAAAAAATATTTATGTTTATGTTTAATTTTAGAAAAAATTTCCACCAAAAATTTAACTATCGCCACCAAGGGTGCCCTTTGTAGAAGGAATAACATTGGAGGATCGTGGATCAATTTCCATACCCATTCTTAGTGATCGAGCAACACCCTTAAAACAAGATTCAATAATATGGTGACTGTTAGTTCCATGAAGATTCTGCACGTGAAGTGTAATACCTGAATGCTGAACAAACGCTTGAAACCATTCATGAAAAAGCTGTGTATCCATTTCACCCAACCGTTCTGTTGAAAATTCAACATCCCAAAGTAAAAATGGTCGGCCAGAGATATCTAATGAAACTAAAGTCAGAGCTTCATCCATTGGAGAAGTTAACGAAGCAAACCGTCGAATTCCCTTTCTATCTCCAAGCGCCTTTGCAACAGCCATACCTAAGGCAATACCTGTATCCTCAGTAGTGTGATGAAAATCAACCTCAAGGTCTCCTTTAGCAGAAATATCAATATCTATAAGCGAATGACGAGAAAGTTGTTCAAGCATGTGGTCAAGAAATCCAATTCCTGTAGAAATATTATAGCTCCCGGAACCATCAAGATTAACGGTAGCCTGAATATCAGTTTCACTAGTTTTTCGTTCTATATTTGCTTGACGCATAATTTCCTCGAGAATCGATTATTTTTCATTAGGGCCGTCCTATAGCAATTTGCCCTAGAATCCGCCAGCCCAAGACCCTCTTTAGTATGAATAAATCTTATAGCCCTTGAAGCTGATAATACAAACCCTACATCTTTAATATCTATCAATCCTAGCCAAATAAGGAAAAAATGACTGAATCTAACAATCAAACCTGGCACGGAACCACTATTCTCTCTATTAGAAAAGGAGATAAAGTCGTTGTTGCTGGTGATGGTCAAGTCACTTTTGGAGATTCAATTCTAAAATCTGGAGCTACAAAGGTGCGTAGGCTGGCAGACGGAAAAGTAATTGCTGGATTTGCAGGCGCTACTGCTGACGCATTTACTCTTTTTGAGCGACTTGAAGGGAGATTAGAACAATATCCCGGACAATTAACACGCGCATGCGTTGAATTAGCAAAAGATTGGAGAACAGATCGATATCTCCGTAGACTCGAAGCAATGATGGTGGTTGCTGATAGCAAAGTTAGTTTATTGTTATCAGGCACTGGAGATGTATTAGAGCCAGATGACTCTATAATTGGAATAGGTTCTGGTGGAAAATATGCTCTAGCTGGTGCTAGGGCATTATATGATCAGGAAAACATGGATGCAGAATCTATTGCCAGACGAGCGATGAAGATCGCAGCAAATATTTGTATTTACACTAATGACCAAATTACAGTTGAGGTTCTTTGATTATTAATCTTAATAATTAAAATTATATTATTATGACAGAATTTAGTCCGCGTGAAATAGTTTCTGAACTTGATCGATATATTATTGGTCAAAAAAATGCAAAACGTTCTGTAGCTATAGCTCTCAGAAACAGGTGGAGACGGCAAAGAGTCTCTGAAGATCTCCGTGATGAGATACTACCAAAAAATATTTTGATGATTGGACCGACTGGTGTTGGTAAAACCGAAATATCAAGAAGATTAGCAAAATTAGCCAATGCACCTTTTGTAAAGATAGAGGCTACAAAATTTACAGAAGTTGGATATGTCGGGAGAGACGTTGAACAAATAGTACGTGATTTGGTTGAAATAGCTATAAATATGGCTAGAGATACAGGTAGGGCGGAAGTACAAGCCCGTGCAGAGCTTGCTGCAGAAGAGAGAATGCTTGACGCATTAGTTGGTCAACAAGCTAGTGAGGCAACCAGACAATCTTTTAGACAGCAACTACGCAAAGGTGATTTAGAGTCTAAACCTGTAGAATTAGAGCTTACTGATACAGGCAATTCAGGAATGCCAACAATGGATATTCCTAACATGCCTGGTAGCCAAATAGGCATGATTAATTTAAATGAAATGCTTGGAAAAGCTTTTGGTAATCGTACAAAACGTCAAAGAACAACTGTCGGAGAAGCATGGAAATCATTAGTGACTGAAGAAAGTGATAAACTTGTAGATCAAGAGCAACTTACTCGATCTGCAATAAATGCGGTTGAACAAAATGGAATAGTTTTTTTAGATGAAATTGATAAAATTTGTGGAAGATCTGACCGAGGCCATGGTGAGGTTAGCAGAGAAGGTGTTCAACGTGATTTATTGCCCCTAATAGAAGGCACATCAGTTGCGACTAAGTATGGACAAGTAAAAACTGATCATATTCTATTCATTGCATCTGGAGCATTTCATATTTCTAAGCCTGCTGACTTACTTCCTGAATTACAAGGCCGCTTACCTATTCGAGTTGAGTTAGAAGCTTTAACAACCAACGATTTTAAAAAAATACTTACTGAACCTGAAAATAGCTTAATTAAACAATACATAGCTTTACTCGCCACCGAAGAGGTGACTCTAATATTTGAACAAAGTGCTGTAGAAGAAATTGCCCGTGTTTCAGCTGAAGTAAATTCTGGAGTAGAAAATATTGGTGCTAGACGGCTTCACACTGTAATGGAACGGCTTCTAGACGATATAAGCTATTCAGCAACAGATAAAACTGGAGAAACGATTAAAATAGATGCAAAGTATGTAGAAAAAAATGTCTCAGAACTTGCAAAAAATGCAGATTTAAGCCGATTTATACTATAAATTTTGTAAAAGTCTAAATCAGATCTAATATCTAACTTTCCTTAATAATATATACCTTGCTCCATCACCCCCATCCCTCTGTGACGCAGTAGTTGAACCAATAACAACAGGGGATAATTCTTTACTTTCCAGCCAAGTAGGCAGTTGTGCCTTGATAACTCCCGTTCCCCGAATGCTAAAAGAACTGTTTGGATCTGAAACAAAGCGTCCACCTTTGCCTGTAATAGCCAAAACACATTTCAATCCTTTGTCCGAGCTTTGCATTAGAAATCTAGTAAGGTCTACTCTTGCTTCTTCCAAAGTTTTACCATGAAGATCAATTTTATCTTCTATCGGAAGCTTTCCCTTGCGGATCGCTCTAGCAGTATTTCTATCAATGGCTCGGGAGCTAAAAGAGGTCGCTCGGCGCATAATTTGACTAGTAGAAGAATGAGATTTTAGGGATTTTTTTTTGTTTTCAGCGGAACTCACCATGGCCGATGGATCACTTACAGCTTCAAGCCACAGGTTAAGATCATCCTTGGTGATTTTTTTGTTTCCACCGCTATTTATCATATGTTTAAAATTGAAGGCTAGGTTGTACTTCTTGTTTCTGCAAGAGACCAATTTGGATCTTTGGAACCTATATCTCGAACGAAAGTCCAAATATCTACCACTTGCCTTGCTTCCCCCTGATCCTCAGATTGTTCAATTTCATCAGACTTACGAATTACGTTAATTATTTGAGTAACAAACTTAACAGTAATTTCAGATGTTTGCCCAGATAATCTTGCCTCAATTACTTCAGCTTTATCGATTCCAACAAGGGTGGTTTCGAGAGACTCACCTCTCTTTGTTCTTTCATCAATTGCATTGGAAAAATTCTCATAAACCCCTTTTGTTAATAATCTAGCAAGTTCGTCCTTTTCGCCATTAGCAAACGCCATGATCACTATTTCATATGCCCCTCTAGCACCTGCGAGGAATTCTTGAACACTAAAACCAGGTAAATGCCTTTGTATATCTTTTAAACCAGGAGGATCCATACCCACCTTGCTGTTTTCGGGAGAAGAAGCATCATTATCTGCTTTTCCCAAGCTAGCTGATATTGAAAAAATTTCACCCTCCTCAGGCTCATCCGAATTAAGGAATTTTGTATCATCACGACTGAATTTTGTATCATCACGACTATCGTCAGGCTTATGACCAAGGACCCTTACTAGCCTAATAATTACAAACGCAGCTAAAAAAGCAAAAAATAAAATATCAAAATACACGTTTATTACTCATAAATAATGTTAAAATTATAATCAAAACCATATATAAGAATATCGAGGAGAATAGGCTGGGTCTAGCTCTTGTGGCAAATGATGCTATCCTCAACGTTCTCAGATTGAAATTAAAACACACCATCCAACAAATTCCGAGTTAAATCTTGAGGGAACTATCATGACAGAAACTAATGATCAAAAAACTCCAAAAGAACAGCTGGAAACATCGGATGAAATAAAATCTCCAACCATAAGTGTTCGGAGTCAGTATGTAAAAGATCTTTCTTTCGAAAACCCAAGGGCACCCGAAAGTTTATTCAAAAAATCTAATCAGCCTAAGATTGAGATAAATGTTGATGTAAAAGCTTCTCCTCTGAAAGAAAAGCCACTTTTTGAAATTGCTTTAACAATTAGTGTAAAAGCAGTTCAAAATGAAGAGGTCTCATTTATTGTAGAGCTTATCTATGCAGGTCTTTTTTCACTTGAAAATATACCTGAGGATCAATTAAAGGGGGTTTGCTTAGTTGAATGCCCAAGAATATTATTTCCTTTTGCTCGCAAAATAATAGCGGATTCTACTAGTGAGGGTGGGTTTCCTCCACTTTTATTAGATCCAATAGATTTTCATAAATTATATATAAAACAAAGAGAATCAGTTGATTCAAATTAGAAACTTATAAGAAAAAATTTATAAATTCCAAATTGGATTAGAAATTTCGTTCAAGAAGTCTTTATGTTTCTCAAGCTCTAAAGTTGTGGGGCTATGTGGTCTAGCTATTCGTGGTTTCCTACTAGAAGATATCACTGCTTCTGGCTTTTCTGGTATAATATCCAGGGAAGGCTGACGATTCCCTGTAAGCTCCATATACACTTCAGAAAGTAAATGAGCATCTAGAAGTGCGCCATGTTTTTTTCTTGCTGATAAATTAATTCCAAATCGGTCACAAAGAGCATCCAAACTCACAGAACTACCAGGATACTTTCTTCGAGCCAAACGAACCGTATCTAATACTTCTCCAGCAAAAGGAGGATGATCTACCCTCTCTAATTCAGCATTCAAAAAACTAATATCAAAATCTGCATTATGAGCTACCAAACGAGCACTATCTATAAACTCTAGCAATTCAACTACAACTTCAGGGAATATAGGTTTATCACTAAGAAATTCTTGAGAAAGACCATGAATTTCAAACGCTTCAACGGGCATATATTCGTCATCAGGCCGAAGATAACTATGAAATTCTCGTCCTGTAGGAATTGAATTTACTAATTCCACACAACCAATTTCAACTATTCGATTGGTTTTAGGACTAAGACCAGTAGTTTCGGTATCAAATACAACTTCTCTCATAAATTATTTCTAGAATATTGTGGAACTAAAGTATTGGCAATATGAATAATTTGTAATTTTATTTCTGAAATATCTTTTTCAGTGTCTATAACAAAATCTGCCTCTTTTATCTTTATGTCACCAGGCAACTGTCTAGAAATTAGAAAATTAAACCTGGCAATCGACATATTTTTTCTTTTTAAAACTCGTTTTTTTTGAATCTCTTCACTTGCTGTAACCAATATAACGACATCACATTTTCGATGTGTCCCCGTTTCAATCAACAATGGCATTTCAATTACCACTAATGACTTATCTTCAGACTTGTGTAATTTGATAAATTCCTGAACACCATTATTCACAAGAGGGTGTATGATTTCTTCGATGAGATCGAGATCACTATTATTAAAAACTAAATTTGCCAATAAATCACGATCAATTTTTCCTGACACAAAACAATCTGGATAATTTATTTTTATTTTTTTTAAAAGAAAATCATCATTTTCTAATAAATAGTGTACATAACTATCTGCTTCAAAAACAGGAAAGCCTAAATCGATAAATTCTTTGGCTACGGTAGTTTTTCCCATGCCTATAGAACCAGTAAGGCCTAGTACAATCAAATTTCCCTCTCAATAATATTTATTAGGTTTTGCGTTATTTCAGGAGTAAAACCGTGCCAAACTGAAAAACTTGCTGCTGCTTGATACAAAAGCATACCTAAACCACCAATACACTTGTTACCTCTTTTTGCAGACATTTTTAAAAGAGCTGTTTCTTTAGGTGAGTAAACTATATCAACCACACATCCAGAAGTAGAAAAATTATCCAGACTAATATCCAAAATAGGCTGCCCACTCATACCTAGTGATGTTGCATTAATTAACATGTGTGCATCCATTAAAGCCTTTTCTTTAAATTCCCAAGGCACATACAAAGAGCGTGGTCCAAGATGAGCAATCAAATCTTCTCCTCGCCGATTCGATCTATTAACAATCCTAACCTCTGGTACTCCCTCATCTAACATTGCGAATGCTATTGCTCGAGCAGCTCCCCCAGCTCCTAAAATAACAACAGGTTCATTTATTGACCATTTTGGTTGTTGTTCAAATAAATTTCTTATGAAACCATAACCATCAGTATTACTACCCTCAAGACCCCCATCTTCATTAATATTTATTGTATTGATGGCACCTAAACGGACTGAGTTTTTATCTAAATTTTTTACTAATGGCATTACAGATTCTTTATGTGGAATAGTAATGTTTACACCAGAAAATCCATTTAAATGTAATTCATTAATCGTTTTCTTTAAATTTTTTGGTGCAACCTCTAATAATATATATTCACTTTTTATATTATATTTTTGTATCCAATAATTATGGATTCTCGGGGACATAGAGTGTTTAGCGGGCCAACCTATGATACCTGTTTTTCGTATGTTATTATTAATCATCATAAAACTATGAAATTAGAAATGATTCTTTTCTTAAGTATGAAAGAAGCGGGATAAGTGGCAGCCCTAAAATAGAAAAATAATCTCCCTCAACTTTCTCAAATAAAGTAGCTCCTATTCCCTCAAGGTGGTAAGCGCCAGGAGAATAAATTTCATGTTTTATTTTTTCCATATACTTATCTAAAAAATTGCTGGAAAAATTAAACATCGTTAAGTAAGAAATATCTGTGTGATGCCACAAAAGTTTTTGGTTACCAATAACACATATTGAAGTTATTAGTTTATGTCTTTTATTTTTAAGCGCTTCGAGTTGTTTTCTGGCTTTTTGTTTATTTCCTGGCTTTTCATATAATTTATCTTCACAACAAAGCACTTGATCACATCCAATTATAATTGCATCTTTACTAAAATCATCAGATACGGTCTCTGCTTTTTTAAAGGCTAACTTAAAAGCAATAGTTTCGGGATCATTCTGTGAGTTTTCTTTTCTTATCAAGCGTTCGTTGATTTCAGCAGGAATTATCAGGTGCTCAATGCCAACTGTAGATAAAAGCTGGGATCTTACCTTACTTTCACTTGCTAAAATTATTTTCATGGTCACTTGATAACTTTCTTAAAGCTGAGGATAACACATATATTTATGAACATATTTAATTTTTGTTCATTTTATATATTTTTAGGTAGTCTTTCTTACACAGAAGAATTTATTATCCACAGTTAAATAAAAACGTTGATAAATTGGTATCTATCTGATTTTTATTTAGTTTTATATTAAACTATTCTTTATCAATATGTATAAGTCGGGAATGAAATTTTATACCCATATATCCTATACTCTACTACTACTACTACTTTATATAAATATTATATTAATTAGAGAGAATAATAATCGTGTCCGATACTAACAAACCAGTACTAAAGGTTTTATCAGGAGTAAAGAGTTTTCCCCCTCCAATTTGGCTAATGAGACAAGCAGGAAGGTATTTACCTGAATATAGAGAAATTCGAAGTAAAAGTTCATCATTTCTGGAAATGTGTTATGATTCAGATCTCGCGGCAGAAATTACTCTTCAACCTATAACTAGGTTTGGTTTTGATGCAGCTATTATTTTTTCGGATATATTAGTTATTCCTGATGCATTAGGACAACAAGTTAACTTTAAGGAAAATGAAGGACCAATTTTAGATAAAATAATAAGCTTAAATGATATAAAAAACCTAAACACTGACAATTTATCTAACCACCTGGCTCCTATTTATTCTGCTATTTCTAAAGTTAAAAAAACACTTTCAAAATCAGTAACTTTAATTGGATTTTCAGGTGCTCCATGGACGCTGGCAGCATATATGATACAGGGCAAGGGCAATTCAAAGTTTGAAAAACTAATTCATTTTGCTCAAAACCATCCTACTGATTTTAAAGTTCTCATTGATCTTCTTGTTGAGGCGATTGTTCAGCATTTATCAGAACAAATAAAATCAGGAGCTGAGGTTGTGCAAATTTTTGACACTTGGGCTTCAATCGCAGATAAAAAATTATTTAATTCTTGGTGTATTAACCCAGTCAAAAAAATAAAACAGCAACTGCAACTGAAACATCCCAACACCCCTATAATTTCTTTCCCTAAGGGGTCTAACTCCTTTCTCATGGAATATCTTCAGCAAACCTCAATTAAGGCAATTAGTTTAGATAGTGCGATTCGTTTAGATTGGGCTAACCAAACACTTCCAAAAGATGTTATATTTCAAGGTAATCTTGATCCGTTATTGTTATTAGGATCTTTAAAAAAAATGGAGGATGAGACTATAAAAATTATCAATACACTTGCAGATAGACCACATATTTTTAATTTAGGTCATGGTGTTAACAAGGAAACAAATCCTGATTCAGTTGCTGAACTAGTTAGAATTGTACGGAATTATAATGGCTAAAGTTTCTGTTGTTTTATTTAATTTAGGCGGTCCTGATAGTCAAAAGGCGGTTCTTCCATTTTTAAGAAATTTATTTAGAGACAAAGCTATTCTTAGGTATCCTTGGTTCTTTAGGATAATCATTGCAGAGATAATAGCTAGAGTCAGAGCACCAAAGTCAAAAAATATCTATAAACTTATAGGTGGGTCTTCGCCTATTCTTCAGCAATGTGAAGATCAGGTAAAATCGTTAACAAAAAGTTTTAATTCCTCGCGAAACTTTCAGTTTCTAATTGCGATGAGATATTGGAATCCTCGTGCAAAACTAGCTTATAAAGAGATTGCTATTTTTAATCCGGACAAGATAATTCTGCTTCCTTTATATCCCCAATTTTCTTCAACAACCACCGGATCCTCTATTGCGGAATGGGGACATATTGATCAAAAAAAAATTCTTTCCATTGGTTGTTATCCAGCTTTAGATGAATTTATTACATCTTTCTCAAATCAAATTGCCCCTCTAATAAATGAGGCGTCAAAAATAGGAACTCCACGAATACTTTTTTCGGCTCACGGTCTTCCAAAAAAAATAGCATACTCTGGAGATCCTTATATTTATCATGTAGAAATTTCAGCAAGAGCTATATCAAAAAAACTTAAATTAGATCCTAATCAATGGCGTATATGTTATCAAAGTCGTGTCGGTCCTGTTGAGTGGATTGGGCCGTATTTGGATGACGAAATTATTAATGCAGGAAAAGATGCTGTTCCCATTGTTGTTGTACCAATTTCATTTACTTCCGAACACTCAGAAACTTTGGTTGAATTAGATATTGAATATGCTGAATTAGCTCAACAAAATAATGTAACTGGTTATTTCCGCGCCCCTACCGTTACAAATGATCCGATTTTTATTGAGGCACTAAAGCATTTGATAACTGCGGGATTAGAAAACAGATTGCTTAACTGTCCAAGGGATAGTCGTTTATTGTGTCCAGCTCAGGTTTGTACTTTTAAAAAAGAAATAAAATGAACTTCATTGTAATTACCGAAGAATGGTATTTATGGATTAAAGCACTCCATGTTATTTCAGTAATTGCATGGATGGCGGGTATGCTCTATCTGCCCAGGATATTTGTTTATCATGCAAAAAGTAAAATTGGGTCCACACAATCTGAAACTTTCAAAATAATGGAAAGACGTCTCCTAAAGGGCATAATGCTGCCAGCCATGATTTCAACGTGGTTTTTTGGCTTAATTCTTGCTTTTTCGCCTGGCGTAGTGGATTGGACTGAGGGTTGGGCTTGGGGAAAGGGATTTTTAGTAATTTTATTAACCGCATTTCATGGTTTTTTTTCAAACTGTCAAAAGAAATTTGCTAAGGATGAAAATCTTTATTCACCCATTTTTTATAGAATAATCAATGAAGTACCTACAATTATACTAGTTGGAATCATTATTCTAGTGATTGTAAAGCCATTCTAGCTCAAATTTTTTTACTTGTTTGATTTGACACGAACGTAGTGATTGACTTAATTAAAACTGCTACCCTTTACTGGCACCGATAAATTCTCTCCATTACCAGTTTCATATCCCTAAAGATCGTCATTTTTAAACCTATATAAATAAGAATTTTAAAAGTAAGAATTTAATTATTAACCCCTCACCTTATACAATGTTGGAACTATGAATCTTGAAGAACTAAAACAAAAATCACCGACTGAGCTTTTAGCTTACGCGGAAAAACATAATGTAGAAAATGCAAATGGTCTAAGAACTCAGGACATGATGTTTGCAATTCTAAAGCAACTTGCTGAAGATAATGTTGAGATTACTGGAACTGGAGTTTTGGAAATACTCCAGGATGGTTTTGGATTTCTTCGATCTCCAGAATCAAATTATTTACCTGGCCCAGATGATATTTATGTAAGCCCAAGTCAAGTAAGGCGGTTTGCACTTAGAACAGGGGATACAGTTGAAGGGGAAATTAGGGCTCCTAAGGATGGAGAAAGATATTTTGCTCTTCTTAAAGTTAGAAACATTAATTTTGAAGGCACTGATAAGGTAAAGCATAAAGTCAACTTTGATAATTTAACTCCTCTATATCCTGAAAAACAATTACAAATGGAGATAGAAGAAGAAACTAAAGATAAGACTCATAGAATTATTGATCTTATTACTCCACTTGGAAAAGGTCAGCGCGCTTTGATTGTTGCACCTCCAAGGACTGGAAAGACTATGATGCTTCAAAGTATCGCCAACTCTATTGCAGTAAATCATCCTGAAGTTTATCTCATAGTTTTGTTAATTGACGAAAGACCAGAAGAAGTAACCGACATGAAAAGATCGGTTAAGGGTGAAGTTGTAAGTTCAACTTTTGATGAGCCTGCTAGTAGACACGTTCAGGTTGCAGAAATGGTTATAAATAAAGCAAAACGCTTAGTTGAGCATAAGCGTGATGTAGTAATTTTATTGGATTCAATTACGAGATTGGGCAGAGCTTATAATACAGTAGTTCCTTCTTCGGGAAAGGTATTAACCGGTGGTGTTGACGCCAATGCCCTGCAAAGACCCAAAAGATTTTTTGGAGGTGCTAGAAACATCGAAGATGGGGGATCGCTAACCATAATTGCAACTGCTCTAATTGATACGGGCAGTCGAATGGATGAGGTTATTTTTGAGGAATTTAAGGGTACAGGTAATTCCGAAATTATTTTGGATCGTAAGTTATCTGACAAACGAGCTTGGCCAGCTATTGATATAACACGATCGGGAACCAGAAAGGAGGAATTGCTTGTCGACAAAGGAACTCTTGCTAAAATGTGGGTCCTTCGTAGAATTTTAATGCCTATGGGAATTGTTGATGGTATGGAGTTTTTGATTAGTAAATTAAAAAATACAAAAAACAATGATGAGTTTTTTGATTCTATGAATAATTAATCTATTTTCCTTCTCCATGCTCTTCTAGTGTATCAATTAGAGGCCTAAGAAAATCACTATAATTTTTCCATCTACCTATTGATGTTTTGTAGATTGGTTGTCGTACTTGCCAACGCGAAGCTGAAGCAACAGTATCGTTTTCTTCATAAAATTTAAGTACCCTTGAATCCCATTCTAAATCTATGTATTCGATCATTCTTTTAGACTCTTTTTCTTGATTATCCACAATTGATTCATATGAAACCGAATGAATTTCTGTGATTGTTTTCCAATGTTCCATTAGTCTTACTGTACTTAAGGCATACGCACCTAATGATCGCAAGTCACTTGCATATGCTTTATTTCCCGCAATCGATAAGGTGTAAATTGAAAAACAAGTGTCAATTAAATTGCGATTAGAATAAATAATTTTTGGAGATCTAAATAAAAGAGAAGCCATACCAATCTCAAAAAAATGTTCTGGTGTTTTGTCAATTATCCTTTCGAAATTGGGAGCAAGACTTCTTCTTCGTGCAATAATCCATTCAGCAAATTGGTTTTTAAGTGTTTTGTTAATATCTTCAACCCCATTGGGATATCTATTATGCGCTAGTTCATTGGATAGATTCTTTCTTGCAATATAAAGATCTTGTATTTCACCTAAGCCTTTAATTTTTGGGTGAGAGGAAAGAATTTTTTCTATTCATGTTGTTCCAGACCTAGGTAGTCCTACTATAAAAACTGGATAACTAGATTGGATAGAATCTTTTCTTAATCTATTAATTAATTCTTCTGAAAATACAGAGATTAATTGTTGAATAAAATTATTATGTTCTTTTATGTTAAAGGGTTTTAGTTTTTTGCGAATTAAATTAGCTTTACTAAAGTAGTGAAAGGCTTTTTCATAATCTTTATCTTTGTCATAAAGATTACCAAGAGCAAATAATCCACTAATCTTTTGTTGGTCACTGATTGTTTCGGTTTTAATTAAATTTAATAAATTATTTACATATTTATTTGAAAATGAATAATCCTTTATTGCTACTAATGAAGAATATGCCCAAATATTTTCCGGGTCTTTCGATATTACATTTTCAAAGGTTTCTATTGCCAAATCGAATTTACCAATTCTTCCATAAATGTTTCCAATCTGATTGAGAACAAGAGCGTTGTCTTGATAATTTTTTAATTTTTTTAAAACTTCTATGGCTTCATCAGATTGACCCAATAACATTAATGTTTCAGCAAGGTTAGATGCTGTTCGTGGATCATTTTGATTATTACTGTAAATGTTTTTTAAAATTTCTGCTGCAGCAGAAAATTGTAAATCAGTTTTTAATGCCAATGCATAATTATTTTGAGCACTAATTAATTCTGGATTATTTTTAATTGTCTCTTCAAACATTGGTAGAGCTTCATTTGTTCTGTGTGCTTCTGCTAATGAAGTAGCAAGTTGGATTTTAATAATAGGATCATTAGGACTTAGTTGATAAGCTTGATTAAACGCATTAATAGCGTCAGATGATTTACCTATTTCTTGAAGTGCTAATCCGAGGTTTATGTAGCCTTTTGAGTCCTTAGAATCTAATGAAATAGCTTTCTTAAAGCTTTTTACTCCATCTTCAAGCTGCTTTAGCTGCATATAAACTACTCCTATAGCAGTAAATGCAGTTTTTGATTTTGGCATTTTCCTAACTGCTTTTTTTAAATGCTTGAGTGCTTCGCTAGAGTTTCCCATTTTCATTTCTGCTAACCCAAGGTGGTATTGTATTTCTCCAACTGCTGGTTGGATTGAGCTTGCTAGCTTAAGGGCTTTTAAAGATTCTTCATTTTGACCAATTTTACTTAATGCAATCCCAAGACTCATATAGGATTCTGCAAATTTAGGAGAAATTGAAATTGCTCTATTAAATAATTTGATTGCGTCATTAAAATTTTTTGTTTGAAGTGCGATCACACCAAGTAAGTGTAATGCTTCTGGATTTGAAGGATTAGTATTTAAGATTTTTTTACAAGCAACTTCAGCTTTATTTAAATTACCGGACTGTATTGCTCTTCTGGTATCCGAAAGTATTTTTAAGGTAGAATTAACTGACATTTATATTAGCAATAATGTTTATTTTAATGATCATATTAAGCTACTCTCAAGCTTAAGGAGCTTCTGTTTGGTTGTAATTCCTTTTCCTCCAGAATAACCACCTATAGTTCCATTGCTTGATAACACTCTGTGACATGGAATGATAATAGGAATTGGATTGCTACCGCATATTTTCCCTAAGGCCCTTGGCGAAGTTCCAATGTTTTTAGCAAGTTGTCCATATGTTGTTGTTTGGCTAAACGGAATATTATAAATAGCTTTCCATGTACTTTTTTGTAGTTTAGTTCCTTCTAAGCTTAATGAGAAATTAATTGGTACGAAATTTTTACCAAAATAGCTTATTAACCATTGCTTTGTTTTTCTCAATGTTGATGATTTTGGATTACTGCCAGGTTTTTTTGTCCATACTAAGGATAAAATTTTCTCGTCTTGCTCAGTTAGAAGAAGATTTCCAACTGGTGATTCAAAAACAAAATGCATTTGCATATTTACAATCCTTTACTATCAACAGTATAGCAATGGAGCGTCTTACCTAAAAGTCCTGTGTATTATTTGGTAAAAGACTAATGAAGTTCTCTAAATTATAATGTCTCTAATCCATATGCTTTTCTTAGACTAATTTAATATTTAGAATTTATTAACAAAGGTGGGTTTAGTTTGAATCAACAACAATATTTCTCTAAGCATGTATTTGTCTGTACAAATCGGAGATCTCCGGAGGATTCAAGGGGCTGCTGTTGGGATAAGGGTAGTGTTCACCTAAGAAATTATATGAAGGCTAAAGTTAAAGCTTTAGAGGTTGAGGGCGTAAGAATTAATATAGCCGGATGTTTGGATCGGTGTGAATTCGGTCCTACAGTAGTCATTTACCCTGATGGAATTTGGTATTCCATCAAAAATGAAGAAGAAATTGATCGAATCATCCATAATCACATCTTAAATAATGAAGTCGTTGAAGATCTCGTGCTTAAAAAAAACAAGGAATAGCAAGGATAATGAGGACTATTTTTGCACTCTCTTCAGCGAGGGGTCGTGCGGGCATTGCGATAATTAGGGTTTCTGGCCCGCAAACTTTAACTGCTCTTAAAGAAATTGCTGGGAAAAAGGTAAAACCGCGAGAGGCGACGCTTGTTAGTTTGCGGGCTGATGACAAATCCGTAATCGATAAGGGCATAGTTTTGTGGTTTCCAGGCCCTAAAAGCGCCACCGGTGAAGATTTGGCTGAATTTCACATACATGGTGGTAGAGCAGTAATTTCAGCTGTTGAAATGCGATTGAGTAGCATTCGCGATATTGTTCCTGCCGAGCCAGGAGAATTTTCTCGAAGGGCCTTTGAGAATGGCAAACTTGATCTTACTCAAGTTGAAGGTCTTGCTGATCTCATTGAAGCTGAAACTGAAGGGCAGAGAAAACAAGCTTTTAACCAATTAGATGGTAAATTAGGAAAAATGCTTGATGATTGGAGAGAGGAATCAATCCATGCACTAGCTTATATTGAGGCATCAATAGATTTCCCCGAAGAGGAAATACCTCAAACAATTATCAACGACACTAAGCTTAAGATCTCAACTTTAATAAAAAAAATTGACCAAGTTCTTCACAACTCTATTCGTGGAGAGTTAATGAGAAATGGAGTTAGTGTTGCTTTAGTTGGCGCTCCTAATGTAGGGAAATCAAGTTTATTAAATAGAATTGCACAACGTGATGTAGTTATTGTCTCGGAATTTCCTGGCACTACTAGAGATATTGTAGAGGTAAATCTTGACCTTTCAGGAATACCAATAATTCTTTCAGACACAGCTGGTTTAAGAGATGGAATTGAGATTGTAGAACAAGAGGGAATAAAAAGAGCAGAAGCTATTATCAAGAAATCAGATATCACGGTTGCAATTTTTGATGCTGAAGCTTGGCCAGACTTAGATCAAAGAACAGAAAAAATAATAGATGATAAAACAATTATCATAGTCAATAAGGCTGATCTTTTAAAAGATTTACCTTCAACAAAGAATGTTGATGGTAGGCGTATAATATTTTTATCTGCACTAACAGGAGATGGTATAGAGGATCTTTTGTCTGAATTAGAGAAAAGAGTAATTGATAGAACCAACCATTCGGAAATTCCTTTGTTGACAAGGAGCCGTCATGTTATTGCTCTAACGACAGCAAAAGAGCATCTGCAAAGTTTTTTAAATATAGATGGCTCTTTTGAGTTAGAACTCTATGCAGAGGATTTACGTTTGGCAGTTAGGGAGATCGGAAAAATTACTGGACGTATAGAGGTTGAAGAGCTTTTAGATGTGGTATTCAAAGATTTTTGTATTGGAAAATAATCGTGACTCTAATTGAGCCAATTTTACTTAAAGATAATTCTTGCTGGGATGTAATAGTAATTGGTGGAGGACATGCTGGCTGTGAAGCTGCTGCTGCTTCAGCAAGAATTGGAGCAAAGACTCTAATGATTACTCACCAGTTAAAAACAATTGGTGCCTTATCGTGTAATCCAGCTATTGGAGGATTAGGTAAGGGTCATTTAGTTAGAGAAATTGATGCTCTTGATGGGCTTATGGCTCGAGTAGCCGATCTGGCAGGGATACAATTTCGTGTTTTAAACAGATCTAAAGGGCCTGCAGTTCGTGGACCAAGAGCGCAAACCGACCGCGATCTTTATAAAGAAGCCATTAATAATTTGATGGCTAATCAGAATAATTTAAATATTGCTGAAGGCTCAGTTGAAGATTTATTGTTAGATTCCAATGGTTTAAACATAGAAGGGGTTATAACCGATAAAGGGATGAAGATAAAATCTGGTTCGGTAGTTTTGACAACTGGAACATTTTTACGTGGTTTAATTCATATCGGTGAAAGAACAATTTCAGCTGGTCGTATGGGTGAGGCCCCAGCGATAGGTCTGGCTAAAACATTATTTAATAAAGGATTTAGACTTGGTAGATTAAAAACCGGAACCCCTCCAAGACTAGATAAAAACTCAATTGATTATTCTTCTTTAATTGCTCAACCAGGCGATTATCCTCCAGAACCATTTTCTTCACTTACTAATGAAATCATCACTACTCAGGTAGATTGTCATATTACAGCTACAACATTGAAAACAAACAATATTATAAGAAATAATTTACATAATTCCCCACTATATTCAGGTCAAATTGAAAGCGTTGGCCCCAGATATTGCCCATCATTAGAAGATAAAATTGTACGGTTTGCTGATAGAGAAAATCATACAATTTTTTTGGAACCTGAGGGTTTAAACAGTAATTTGGTTTACCCAAATGGGATATCTACTTCATTGCCAGAGGAAGTTCAAAAATCTGTAGTTCATAGTATCCCTGGACTTGAGAATGCTAAAATTATGCAACCAGGCTATGCAATTGAATACGATTTTGTCGATCCTCGTGAATTACTACCAACTTTAGAGACATCAAAAATCGGAGGCTTATTTCTAGCTGGTCAAATTAATGGCACTACAGGATATGAAGAAGCTGCTGCACTGGGATTGCTTGCTGGAGCTAACGCTGCTCTTTTGGTCTCTAACTCTAAACCAATGGTTCTATCTCGTGCTGATGCCTATATTGGGGTTATGGTTGATGATTTAGTAACTTTAGGAACTGAAGAACCATACAGAATGTTTACTTCTCGCGCTGAATACAGATTGCACTTAAGGGCAGATAATGCTGAAGCACGATTAACTGATATTGGGACGGATTTCGGCCTAATTAGTCATAGTAGATCAAAACAATCCTATTCTAAGCTTGCATCTCTTGAGCTAGCTAAAATGAGGCTCTCTGAGTGTCAACTAACTCCAAGGCAGGCAGATAAAGAGGGAATAAGCATAAAACAAGATGGTCAAATTAGAACCGCTATAAACCTTTTAGGCAATGGAAACGTTAGCCCACAGCAATTGAAAGAAATTTGGCCAAACCTTAGCTCTATTTCAGATAGTGAATTTGAACAGCTATCTGTGAATGCAAGATATTCGACCTATATGAAGAGGCAGGATGCTGAGATCGAAGCTTTTAGAAAGGAAGAGGCCTTAATTTTACCTAAGGATA
>CAZHAN010000007.1:0-15187 GCA_964530575.1 uncultured Rhizobiaceae bacterium
TTGGTTGGTCGTCCACTACCTGCTATTCGCATGCCAGACATAGTTTTTGCTGGTGCTTACACAACCCCGTTTACAATTCAGATGTTAAAAAAATTTGGTTTTAGGGTAGAAGTTTTGGGAGTCCCTCAGAACCTAGAAGAAGTAAAGCTACAAATTTTGCATGTAGGTAATCTGTTACATGAAATAGAAAATGCGGAAAAACTGGTCGCAGAAATGAATTTGGTCCTTGATCAACTACCCAAAATTCAAGACCCTGCCGTCAGAACTGCGGTCTTTCAGCCTAGTGGGTTTACGGTTGGACCTGGTTCATTTGAGCATGAATTATTAACTATTGCAGGCTTTAACAACATAGCTCAAGAAGCTGGAATATCATATTATGGTTTTTTATCTCTTGAACAATTAATGTTACTTGAACCAAAACTTATAATATCTCCAGAATCAAACACAAATCGACCTTCTGTTGCTGAATCTATTTTAAATCATCGGGCATTGAAGAAGAGAAATAACACCTTTAGAAAAATAACACTTCCTCAGGCTCTATGGTCTTGTGGAGGGCCTATGAATACTGCAGCAATAAACTTACTTTCATCGTCTAGATTCTAAAAAAGCTTACTTAACAGAGGGTTCAAAGGAATAACCGGCTGACCTAACCGTTCGAATAAGATCGATTCTATTTGAAAAGTTCAAAGCTTTACGTAATCTTCGGATATGAACATCTACTGTTCTAATCTCAACATAAATATCACGACCCCAAACTAAATCAAGCAACTGCTCACGAGAATACACACGACCAGGTCTTTTGATTAGCACTTTTAATAAACGATATTCAGTTGGGGCAAGTTTAACTTCTTTTCCTCCACGCTTAACCCTATGCTTTTCTAGGTCTATTTCTAAGTCACCAGAAGACAAAATATTTGTTTCGGTATTAATATCAGAGCGCCTTAGAATTGCATAAATTCTAGCGATTAATTCCTTTGGTGAAAAAGGCTTAGAAATATAATCATCAGCACCAGCATTAAAGCCCCTTATTTTATCATGTTCTTCACCCTTTGCTGTAAGCATGATAATCGGAATATTCTTAGTTTCAGGTTTTCTCCTAATTGTCCTACAAACGTCGATTCCCGATAATTCTGGAAGCATCCAGTCCAAGACTACTAAGTCTGGGCGATGCTCCTCAATCAACAAAAGTGCCTCCCTGCCATCAGTTGCAATCTGGGTTGAAAATTCTTCGTCTTCCATATTGTATTTGAGAACTTCTGCCAAAGGCGCCTCATCCTCAACAATCAAAACACTTACTGTCACTGTTCTTTATTCTCCTTAAGCTCAACTTTGGTAAAGCTAGATGTATCTTCTTTTGGACGTTCTGAGGAAGGATGTTCTCCAGTAACTAGGAAATATACCCTTTCTGCAATATTTGTCACATGATCACCTATTCTCTCTATATTTTTTGCTGCAAACATAAGATGGGTACAAGCTGTTATAGTTGGAGGATTTTCAAGCATATAAGTTAGCATCTCCCGAAATAAGCTTGTATGGAGCTGGTCTACCTCTTCATCTCTATTCCATACGTCCATAGCCTGATGAGCATCTCTTGCTATATATGAATCAAGTGCAGACTTAATCATTCCTTGGACAATATTTCCCATGCGAATTATCGTAACTGTTGAAGCAACGGGTGGTGAGGTTGAAATTGTTATTGCTCTCTTAGCTACATTAGTTGCTAAATCACCAATCCGTTCTATATCAGCAGAAATTTTTAGGGCAGCTACTACGGCTCTCAAGTCCTCAGCCATAGGTTGTCTTAAAGCAAGAACTCTGAGCGAAATATCATTAACCTCATTCTCTAAAAAATCTAACTTTTTATCACGTTCAATAACTTGAGATGCAAGTTGGGCATCTCGGCGAGCTAGTGAGTCTATTGAATCTGAAACAAGTGACTCAGAAAGACCTCCCATTTCAGCAATTTTGCTATCTAGTAACCCTAGCTCGTCATCAAACGACTTAACTATATGATGCTGTTCCATAAACCAACCTTAACCAAATCTACCTGTAATGTACCCTTCAGTACGCTCATCCTTTGGGTTAGTAAAAATTTCTTTAGTATCACCAGATTCAACTAAATTACCTAAATGAAAGAAAGCGGTTGACTGAGAAACCCTAGCTGCCTGTTGCATCGAATGAGTTACGATAATCATTGTATAATTATTCCTAAGGGCGTCCATCAATTCTTCAATACGTGCAGTTGCGATTGGATCTAAAGCAGAACAAGGCTCGTCCATTAAAATAATTTCAGGCTCAACAGCAAGAGCACGAGCAATACATAACCTCTGTTGCTGTCCGCCAGAAAGAGAAGTTCCTGATTCTTGCAGACGATCTTTTACTTCATCCCATAAAGCTGCATTACGCAATGAATTCTCAACAATATCATTTAAATCACTCTTCGACTGAGCAAGACCATGAATACGTGGACCAAAAGCAACATTTTCCCAAACTGATTTTGGAAATGGATTGGGTTTCTGAAATACCATCCCAACTCTGGCACGTAATTCAACTGGGTCAACGCTAGGATCGTAGATATCATCACCATCCAACAGGACTTGGCCAGATATACGACAATCCTGGATTGGATCATTCATTCTATTTAGGCACCGAATAAAAGTAGACTTTCCACAACCTGAAGGGCCAATTAATGCAGTTATTTGGTTTTGTGCAATATCTAGATCAATTTCAAACAATGCTTGCTTCTCAGCATAAAACACTGACAAATTCCTAGACAACATTTTACTACCAATAGACGAAGAGAGGTCAACAACATTAGTATTGTTGTTATCAATATTTTCAACATTATTCATTTCTAATTCTTCTCTAATTGATAATTCTTCATTGAGCTTTATGATTTTCTCCATTGCACTAGTACCTTACTTCAAAGCGTTTTCTTAAATATACAGCTAAGGCGTTCATTAAAATCAAGAAACCTAGGAGAACCATAGTAGCTGCAGAAGTTTTTTCTACAAATGCTCGCTCAGGTGCATCAGACCATAAAAATATTTGAACGGGAAGAGCACTACTTGGATCAGTAAGTTTCCCAGGAATATCAACAATAAATGCAACCATTCCGATCATAAGCAAAGGCGCAGTTTCGCCTAAAGCACGGGCCATCCCTATAATAGTACCAGTCATTATCCCAGGCATTGCAAGTGGCAAAACATGATGCCTAACCATCTGTATCTTTGATGCACCTACACCTAAAGCGGCTTCTCTAATAGATGGGGGAACACTAGCAAGCGATGCACGAGCAGAAATAATGATCACAGGCAACGTCATGAGAGCTAGCACTAGACCACCAACTAAAGGAGCAGAACGAGGCATTCCAAAGAAATTGAGGAATGCAGCCATACCTAAAAGACCAAAAACTATAGATGGTACAGCAGCAAGATTATTAATGTTAACTTCAATAATTGAAGTCATTCGATTCTTAGGGGCAAACTCTTCTAGATAAATTGCAGCTGCTGATCCAAAAGGGAAAGCGAGTAATATCGTTACTAACAATGTCAGACTTGATCCTACAATAGCCCCCAAAATCCCCGCCATTTCTGGATTTCGTGAATCTCCAGAAGTAAAAAAGTTAGAATTAAATCGCTTGTTAATCCTACCTTCAGATTCCAAGGACAAAACCCAAAATATCTTGTTATTACTTACACGTCTTTGACTCTCTTCAGTTTCAGCAGAAATATGTCCTTTAATCAACATGTCAATATCATCATCGGCAAGAAGCTCTATATCAATGGTCTGTCCCAAAAGGTTAGGATTCTGAGATAATTGATTAGCTAAATTAAATGATGCACCAATACTAATGAGGGAATACAGTTCACGCTTTTCAGATCTGCTAGATACATCAGGGAATCTTTCACGTAATGATGACTTAATCACAGAATTTGTATTTGAACGACGAAGATCTTCGGAATTTCTGGTGCCAGCGGGATCAAGAATTTCAGGATCAAGATATATATTTAATGTTATATATGTTTGCTGGAAAGCTGTATAACCTTTAGCAATTATAGTTGAAAAAAGACCTGCAAGGGCCACCAAAGCGACCAATACTGCAGCTAGGCCAAGTATTCTAAATCTTGTTTCCGCTGAGTGACGCTTTTTCAAGCCTGCTTTGATCAATTCATGTGATTTAGAAATCTTTTTTGCTTGGTCAGACATATTTATCATTCGTATGCCTCTCGGTATCTTCTAACAACCTCAAGAGCAATTACATTTAAAATTAATGTAACAATGAATAACACAAGTCCTAAACCAAATGCAGCGAGAGTCTTAGCAGAATCAAATTCTTGATCACCTGTAAGAAGAGTAACAATTTGAACAGTAACGGTTGTTACAGCATCAAATGGATTTGCAGTTAACTTAGCTGAAAGTCCTGCGGCCATAACCACAATCATTGTCTCTCCAATTGCCCTCGAAATCGCAAGCATAAAACCACCTACTACTCCTGGAAGGGCAGCAGGTAAAATAACTTTTCTTACTGTTTCCGACCTAGTTGCACCAAGCGCTAATGAACCATGTCGCATACTATCTGGAACAGCATTTAATACGTCATCAGCTAGTGAAGAAACAAAAGGGATAATCATCACACCCATGACTAAACCAGCCGCTAATGCACTTTCAGATGAAACACTCAATCCAACTAGGTCTCCAAACTCCCTGAGTGCGGGTGCAAAAGTAATAGCTGCAAAAAAACCATAAACAACTGTTGGCACCCCTGCTAGAATTTCAAGAATAGGCTTAACAACAGAACGAACATTTGGTTTTGCATATTCTGACATCCATATTGCAGCCATTAATCCCACTGGACCTGCCACCCCAATGGCAAGCGCAGAAATTAATATGGTCCCAGTAAAAACAGGAATTGCTCCAAAAGCCCCACTTGACGCAACTTGATCTTCTCTAATGGCAATCTGGGGACTCCAATGCAAACCAAAAAGAAAATCCTGGATTGGAACAAGAGTAAAAAATCGATATGACTCAAAAACTAAAGATAAAATGATTCCTATGGTGGTAAGAATTGCTACCCCTGACGAAATCATCAAAAGTGTTCTGACAAATAGTTCTAAATGATTTCGTGCCCTGTACCTTACAGATACCCGACTTAGGCCCCAACTAAGACCTGCAATTGCAACCGCAAAAGCCACTCCAAAGCGAGCAAGTGTCACAGCTGTGCTATAATCAGCTCCCAAACTTGAAGTGAATTTTCCTTGTAACCCTGTCCACAAAACTAACAATATTAAACTTGGGCCACCAGTCCAGATTGCTACTAACCAACCGTGATGGCCTGGAAGAGAATGAAGTCTGATAAAATTGGATTTAGGTTGTAAATTATTCGCCCTGTTTCTACCCATCAAATAGCCAATTGAGGATATTACTAGCAGAACAACTATAAGAAATAAGATATTCATTTAAAATGTCTTAGATAGGTTTGCCCTCAGAAAAATTTCGTTTCTAATTTAAATCTTAGAAATAAAAATCAACCTTTAATATCTTACTTATAAGCATCAAATATTACAGTTTAATGACAACCTTTTCTGCATTTCAGTCTTAAACAATTAATTTATGCTGAGGGTAAAAGAACCGTGAATCTTGACCCCTGCCCAACTTTACTATCCACAGAAAGACGGCCTCTATGACGGCTTACGATGTGCTTTACAATAGCAAGACCCAGTCCCGTCCCGCCAGCCGTACGGGACCTAGCCTTGTCCACACGGTAGAAGCGCTCAGTTAAACGAGTAAGATGTTTTCTGGGAATTCCTTCACCAGCATCTATAACCGCAATTGAAACTCCTGGACGGTCAGAATCTGGCATCCGGTCTTCGATAGTAGCAACGATTTTTACCTCCGAACCTTTTCCCCCATAAGCAATTGCATTTTCCATAAGATTGCGGAATACCTGACTTAATTGATCTATATCCCCAATTATTAGTGGGAAGACCTCAGGAATATCTATGATTACATTAATATCAGCAGCTGTAGCTGTAGGAGAAAGAGCGTCTTTAGCCCCAAATAATAAAGTCCTAATATCTATTTCATCTGAAGGAGCAACATGTTCATTAGACTCTATGGCCGACAAAGACAATAAATCTTCAATTAGTCTAGCCATACGTCCGCACTCAGCTGACATAATTGAAAGAAACTTTTCCCTTGCCACAGGATCTTCTTTTGCTGGCCCTTGAAGAGTTTCTATAAAACCAGTCATAGAAGAAAGAGGAGAACGAAGCTCGTGGCTGGCATTAGCAACAAAGTCAGCGCGCATTTGTTCAGCGCGTCTTTCGGCAGTTACATCATGAAATACAAGCACTGCACCTCGTCCCTCAAGTCCATGAAAAGCACTTTCTGATAACGGAGCAACTATTAAATTAAAAGTTCTTGCAGCAGGGGCTAAGAATGTCACTTCAACATTTTGAGGCTTTCCTGAGCGTAAAACAGACTCTACAGCCTCAATGGCTGATGGATGCCGAAAAGACATAGCCAAAGCTTTTCCAGGATACGTTATTCCAATTTCTGACTCGGAGGCTTCGTTAGAAGCGAGAACATTTCCAAGGTGATCCACTAAAACCACAGGCTCTGGAAAGCAATTCAGAAGGCCTCCTTCTAGCCGAAAAAGTTGAGTGTTATTTTCCATACCACCCCCCATAATCAATGTAATAAGAACACCAGATATTATAATCCTATAATTGAGTTAGCACACTCAAAATAAGGCTTTTGATTCAATGCAATATTATACTAAATATGAGAATACGGAGATATTGGATATAAGCAAACAATTCTACAAATAAAAAACCCCGAGATAAACTCGGGGTTTTAAATTTATTTGCTTGCGACTAGAGTTCTGCGCAAGCGTAGCAGTTGATTTCCATGCCTACAGAAATTTCTGCAATCTTTGGTGTATTCCAAGCCATGTTGAAGCTCCTAAAAAAATACGGGAAACTTAATGTCCCATTGGTTGTGGAGGGATATTAGCAATGCAGTCAAAATAGACTATCTATTGCTCTGATAGGCTAACTGACCTATTAGCCCTATTGGTGTTTCCTATGAGGAAAACTTAAGAAAACTGCCAATTTTTCTATTTATATTACAAAATTATCTATTATATTTATGAAAAAAATTAATTTGGGAGGAAAAATATATTCTAATTTCTACCAAAATCTGTGGACTCTGCCAGTATCAAGGTGAACAAAATTAGAATTTGGGTAATAACCAACCCCCCCATACCCATTAGCAGCAAATAACAAATTATCTCTAAGTACTTCAGTATTGACTTCAGGCAAACGAACATCAATTGCCATCCCATACATATGATAACTTTGCTCTGGAACACCTTCTGGGTCGTTATGATGCAACATTAAATTTGTAGTTTGAGAACGAAATGCTGATATTACATGAAAAGGCTTGGTTAACTTCATATTCATAGCAGTATTTCTAAGCAATAAAATGAGGCGCATATCAATTGGGGACACCTGACCAGTTCTCCAATCCCTTAATATCCATTCAATTTGTGATACTGACTCTGGAACAAAATTAACTCCATCCCAGAAAGTTACCTCAATGCTTTCATTAGTATGAGTATTAAATAAAGATATACTTTGCGAAAATCGTGCATCAGCAAGAACAACTTTACGATTTCCAAAAAAACTACTAGCTAAGACAACTGAACTTCCAACCAGAAATTCTCTTCGGGATTTAACAAAAGAAGGTTGAAAATAATTCATATATAATCAGTAAAGCATAAATTGAGAGATATGTATTAAATTTCTTTGTTTGCAGCCGTATTGATAAAATATAAACCAACTCAATCTTAACGATGGTATAGTTTCGCATACAAATTAATTAAAAAATGTAATTATCCAAATCAATTTTTTATAACTGTAATTTGAACAGGTATACCAGTTCTATCTTTAGACACTTGGTGTACTTTTCGAACATCTATTCGTGAGATATCACCGCCTGCAGCCGCGATCACTAGATCCATCACGTTAGGTAAAGGGTCAAATGTGAGAGGCTCCCGATACTCAACGTTATCATGTTGCTTTGATGTAGGATGAACTTCTAAATATAATTCACCATTTAACCAACCCAACTTGATAGGTTGGTCAATAATCAAGACTTTGGTCCCATTTTGAACTTGAGGAAAAAGGAGAGCAATATCATGCGGAAACATTCTAATACATCCATGGCTCACTCTCCGACCTACCCCTGCAGGAATATTAGTCCCGTGGATTAAATAGGCTGGCCAATCAAGATAAATAGCATGGTTACCAAGTGGGTTATCTTCCCCTGGGGCTACTACCCTTGGTAAATCAGGTCTTTGAAGTCTAATAGATTCAGGAGGAGTCCAGGTTGGATTTTTTTGTTTTGAAGTTACAGTAGTTTCCCCCATAGGAGTATCCCAACGATCTTGTCCAATACCTATTGCATAACTTTGTACGGGCATTCCATCAGGAGGGAAAAAATATAATCGCAGCTCAGCAAGATTAAGTACTATTCCTACACGAGGCGCGTCAGGAAGAACATGAAGAGCGGGTAAAAGTATCTTTGTGCCTGCTCCAGGAATCCAAGGGTTAATTCCTGGATTTGCAGCAAGAAGATTCACATAACCGATGTGAAACATCGTTGCCACATCTACAAATCTATCTGATGAACTCACCCTGTAATATTCAAGAGATCCAATAAGGTCTGATTCATCTGCAAATGCAGAGGTAGACAAAAATGACGCAACAATGAATGCAAGCGTCACCTTTGAAATAACAACTAAATTTTTAAAAGCACCAAAGTTCACACTTCAGAAACCTAAGTCTATTTACGCATGTTATCCATGCTCGCACGCTCAGCCATTGCAGCAGCAGCCTGAGCAGCAGCAGCAGCCTGATTTGCTGCAGCAGCAGCAGCAGCAGCATTAGTTGCAGCTTGTGCAGCATTCTGAGATGCAGCTCTAGCAAGTGCAGCTGCTTGATTTGCTGCATTTGCAGCCTGTTGAGCAACATTCATGGCATTGTTTGCAGTGGTTTGTGCTTGAGTAATGGCAGCAAGATCTGTTGTGCTCATCTCAGCACACCCTGAGGCACCAAGTACCACAACTGCTGAAAACGCGATGAAAGTTCCCTTTAATTTGCTATGCATTAACCTTCTCCGTTTGAAGTAAATTCTATCGGGCAGATGTAAATTGCAGTTTTTTTTATGAAAATTCAACAACTTTAAGCATTGGAGGAGGAATTATCTTCAGGAACCGGCACATCTGGTATTGGAGGTGAGATAATTTGATCCTGTGTTTTATCATTTTCTTCAGTAAAACCAACCTTTTCAGGCCCCTCCATTACTCCTATATCAATTTGATTAGATTGAGACAGTTCAATTATTGATGAAGCACCAGTTGAAGTAGCCGGTGCCCATTCAAGGCTATCAAATACTTCACAGCTAATACAGTTTGGAGTCCATTTAAGGGTTGATTTTCCACAATCAAAACAATTCCAAGCCGGACTGGATGGAGCCTGAGCAGCCCGCAATAACCACTCACGTGATTTTAGTCCTGGACCATTTAAAGCGTCCTCTAACTCAGCCCACAAAGCACAAATTCTTGCTTCCGGATTTTTCCCAGAAGCTATCTCAAGATTAGATCTAGCTGATCCATAATCTCCAATATCTAAACTAACCCTTGCTAAGGCTATCCAGCCTTCATGGTTGCCAGAATTAAGAGAATTGAGTTTTTGAATTCGCTCTCGACGCTGCACCAAAGAGTCATCAGGAAATAATAATACCAGAGATGATACTAACTCAGGATGAGGAGAATAACGCCACGTTTTTTCAATAATCTTTTTCCCACGTCTATTTTTCCCTAACACACCTAATAGTCTTGAAGCTGTAACTGCTGCAGGAACAAATTCTGGACAAGCTGTGGTGGCTCTAACTGCAAACCTAACTGCCTCTGCATTTTTCTCCAAAGATTCAAATTTATGGGCTTGTTGAAGAAATAAAATTGCCCTTCTCCTTCGTATGGTTATTTTAGAAGTGCCAGTTTTGCGACCAACTTTTTGTAGCAATGCCTCGGCTTGTTTCCACTCATTATTATCTAATTGAAGTTCAAAAAGGGTTTTTTGAATCCACTCTGCAGATGGTTTTAAATGATATGCACGTCTTGCGTACTCAAGTGCCCCTTTTGATTCTCCGGTGCGCATCGCGCCAGAAAGAAGACCCCTGAGACCAAGAAATTCTAATTCTGAATTTCCTAACATTGCCCTAAAATAACGCTCAGCTGCTAAATCATCTCCATTAAGTTGTGCAGCTTGAGCAGAAAGCAACAGAGTAAGAGGAGGATCATCTAAAAGCGCTTCAGCTCTTCTTGCAAGTTTATGTGATTCAATTTGATCGCCTGCAGCAATTGCGACCATTCCTCTCGAAAATGCTTTATAGCCCTGGCGACGTCTTTCAGCCTCACGAGACTTCCCAATCCTTCTTGGTCCCTTTCGTAGCCATAGCCAAAACCGATAAATAAATGCGGAAAATATAACTAGTATGAAGATTGCGCCAAGCGCTGCAGGAGCAGATGTCTCAATTCTCCATCCCTGCCAATGAATTAGTACGTCCCCTGGATTCTGCGAAAACCAAGCAGAAATAAAAACTACACCTGAAACTAATACAAAGCCGATCATTGCGCGGATCATAGCTATTCCACTGTGTTCTCTGACATTAAAACCAACGCTCTCAAACGAAGAGCTTCGCTTAAGGAATCTGCCTGAAGTCGACTGCTTGCGCTAGAGAGCCATATAAATGCTTTCTCGGCTGAAGATCCTTCTAATTTAGCCACTTCTTCAATAGCCCCTTTTAAATTATCATTTGATAAATGGAGCTCGGCTCGAGCTATTCTTGCCTCAATATCATTCCCTTTAACGTCCCCAACTCGTCTAACTTTTATAGCATTACTTAGGCTATATCGTATTTTAGAAAGCCAACTGTCATCAGTTTCAAGAAAACTATTTGCAACTACTTCCTCCGCTAAGATGATAAAATTTTCTTTTAAATCTTGAAATGTTGGCACTCCATCTGACATTAACTCTAAAGCACTTAACACACTAATAAGTTCAGTATCTTTTATATTATTTTTTTCAATTATTTTATTAATTGCTGCTAGATAATTATAAAAACTTTTTGATGTAATCATTTGATTTTGTAACTGGGATATAGCAATAACTAACGTCCCGTGATTACTACTATTTATTTCTGAAATTAACTCCTCAAGTTTATTAATTCTTTTTTCTGCTATTGAAAGGTTTTGAGCAAATTGAAACTCGGAATTGTCAGTTTGATTAGAATTTTGATTCCTAGCGTTATCGATATTAATAATATTTGTGATTTGATCCTCAATTTTCGCTAAACGAAAAGAAAGTCCTTGTTCTGCCTTATTTGAAGGAAGTCCATTAATTTCACTAAATGTTACTTCTCCAAGAGCTTCCTCAAGAAGATGTATACGTTTTTCTAATTCATCATTTGATATATTCAAGTCAATTATCTCTTTTAATTGCTTAACATCAGCGTCAAGCCTAGAGAAATTTTCATCGAAAAAATCAAATTTTATGTCAAAGTCATCCTTAAGAACCAATGAATTAATTCTCGAATTTATTTCAGAAAATTCCTCCACCAAATCCCTGTCTGTATCTTTAAGTTGATCAAAAAGATCTTGCGAATCCAACAATAATTTAGTCAATTCGTTATTGTTTAATTTAATTTTTTCTAACTCAGTTTTTAAGAAAGAAATATCATTTTCAACCCCTGAAAGACTTCCCAGTGCAATGTTTCCATTCCGGACAGTTTGTATCAGTGTTGGCCCATAAAACATTACAACAAATATCAACGAGATAACAATCAGTACAACAGCAGACCATAATTTTATTATAGTCCGCATTCTCCCCTTCTTAGTAATTTGAGAAAGAGATTTATTTTTATCAACAATATTATCTTCTTTAGTAGAGTCTGTATTATTCATTGGATAGATTCCAAAAGACTGTATAATGAATCTCTATCAGGTTTTTTTGCAAAACAAACTCTAAGCCAAGAAATTTTCCTTGCTTGTTTTGCAACCCTCTCGCTTAAGCAAACGGCATTCATAGTAGAACAAGCTTCTTCTAAATTTGATTTAATAACAATTTTAACAAAGGAATCTGCAGTCCTGGCCGAAAAAAATAATACAACATCAATTTTTCTAGCCCTAATATACTTCTCGGCATACGCAGAAAGATTATCAACTAATGATGCTTCGTACAAAATTCTGCGCTCAACCTCAAATCCATCTTTTTCAAGATGTTCTTCTAAATCTTCAACCACATCAGCTCCAGATGCAATAAAGATCTTCCCTGCTCCCTTAATCAGTCTTCTTCTAGATAGAACCAATAAATCTTTTAAATCCCCATGGGCAGACTCAACTCTTTTATATCCCAAATCAAGAGCAACATCAGCAGTAGAATCTCCAACTGTAAAAACAGGAATTTTCCTCTCTTTACTAACTTTAGCTAAAGCTCGAACCCCGGCTCGGCTTGATATTAAAATAGCCTGTGAACCTTCCAGATTAATCTGTGGGCCTTCTATGGGTTTTATTTGCAAAAGTGGGGAAGAAATTGCTTTATGTCCACGCAAATTTAGCTCAGCTATTTCTCGCTGAATCTCTTGAGATGATCTAGTAACAAGAACACGCATTAATTTTATTTAGAAAAATTCCCTCCAGCTTTTCTAACCAATTCTAAGCCTACATTTCGACCAATTTCCTCACCTTGATCTGGTAAACCAATTTTTTTGATATCGTACCTCTTTGCACCATCCAGACTAAAAAGTGAGGCCTTTAGAATTAAACTCCCATCAGAATCAATTTTTGCAAGAGCAGCTATAGGAGTTCTACAAGAACCATCAACTGCAGCAAGCAGTGCTCTCTCGCAACCCACAGCTTGCGCTGTGACAATATCCTGAATAACAGATAATTGGTCTTTAAGAACTTTATTTTCTCTACGAATCACAATTCCTATTACACCTTGAGCAGGGGCAGGTAATATCTCATTAGTCTCAAGAACAGATCCTCCTTGATTATCCAAGCCTAGCCTTAGTAGACCGGCATAAGCAAGCAATGTTGCGTCAACCTTGCCTTCTTTGATTTTCCTAAGACGAGTTTGAACATTACCCCGAAAGTTAATAAATGAAATATCTGGTCTTTGATTAAGGATTTGAGATTTTCGCCTAACTGAAGCAGTGCCAACAATTGCATTTTTCTTTAACGAAGATATGGATTCAGCTCCAAAAAGAACTTCACGGGGGTCTTCCCTTGATAGGATGCAAGCTAGATCTAGTCCAGAAGGCAAAATTGCAGGTAGATCTTTAACTGAATGGACAGCCATATCAATCTTCCCAGAGAGGAGTTCATTATCAATTTCCTTAGTAAACAAACCCTTAACTCTAAGCTCAGAAGGATGAGAGTCTAATAAATGGTCCCCCGTTGTGGTAATTCTTTTAATAGACAGGGTATCCTTAATGGCAATACCCGCCTTAACCATAAGGTTAGCAACTAGTTTGGCTTGAGCCAGTGCCAAGGGACTAGCTCGACTACCTACCCTAAATTGAGAATGTGGATGCATTGTGACTTACAAATTCTTTGTTTTGTTGCTTCATTATCAAACTGGTGCTAAGGCGGATGAGAAAAAAAATCAAGTAAGGTTATTATTTAAGAGATCAGATATGCAAGTTTTGGGGATTGAAAGCAGTTGCGATGAGACCGCCGCAGCTGTAGTAACAAGTAACAAAGAGATTTTATCGAATATTGTGCTTTCACAACTTGATAATCACGTCCCCTTTGGAGGGGTAGTGCCTGAAATTGCTGCCAGGGCTCATGTTGAGCTACTAGATTCGCTAATCTCAGAGTCTCTTATCAAAGCAAATACCTCCCTTGCCGATATAGATGGAATTGCCGTGACTGCAGGCCCAGGATTAATTGGGGGAGTGTTTGTAGGCTTAGTAACTGGAAAAGCAATAGCAGCATCTGCAAATATTCCTCTAATAGCGATTAATCACCTCGAAGGACATGCACTTTCTGCAAGACTTACTAATAATCTCAGTTTTCCCTATCTACTATTACTTGTCACTGGTGGTCATACCCAGCTTGTAGAGGTTAAAGATCTTGGAGATTACAAATTAATAGGAACAACCATTGACGATGCTGTAGGTGAAGCTTTTGATAAAGTCGCTCGATTAATCGGCTTTCAATATCCTGGAGGTCCAAAAATTGAAGAAGCTGCAAAAAATGGTGACCCACATCGCTTTAACTTTCCTCGCCCATTAATTGGAAGAAGTGGCTGTGACTTCTCCTTCTCTGGTCTTAAAACTGCAGTAAGAAGGACAGTGGAAGAGTTATCATCTAATAACTCGCCGTTAAGCTCTGATAACATTAATGATATTTCTGCTTCTTTTCAAAAGGCAGTGATTGATGTTCTTTTAGATCGAACCTCCTATGCGATGATCGAATTTAACAAAAGGCACCCTCACACTTCAAATCTAATAATAGCGGGTGGAGTCGCGTCTAATAAAATGTTGCGTGATAGTATGGAAAAGATCACAAATGAAAAAGGGTATTTAATATGTTCACCCCCTATTGAACTCTGCACTGACAATGCCGCAATGATTGCATGGGCTGGAATAGAACGCTTATCATTAGGTATAAGTAATTCTTTTAAATTTCCTGGAAGAGCTCAATGGCCGCTCAGTGAACTCAAAGGAGACTTAGTGTGAAAAAATATAATAATATAGGGATTATTGGTTCTGGAGCGTGGGGAACAACACTAGGTCTAGTATCAATCAGAGCTGGATTAAATCCATTAATTTGGGCTTACGAAGCAGATGTAGCTAAAGAAATTAATCAGAACCACATAAACCCCTATCTAACCGGCATTGATCTTAGCCCTAAACTTTCTGCCACAACTCAATTATCTAATTTATCTAAAATGGATGTTCTATTATTCACAACTCCTTCGCAGTATTTACGAGGTGTATGTATTGAGTTGAATAAACATATACCTAATATCCCAATAGTATTATGTGCAAAAGGCATTGAGAAGAATAGTGGCAAGCTTTTAAGTGAAGTTGTGTTTGATATTTTACCTAGGTC
>CAZHAN010000007.1:15197-22368 GCA_964530575.1 uncultured Rhizobiaceae bacterium
TAGGAGTACTTTCTGGGCCAACATTAGCTAATGAAGTTGCTCAAGGACTTCCAGCAGCAGTTACTCTTGCAAGTAAAGATTCATCTTTAGTTGATAATTTGTCCCATTCCCTTGGAACGCCAACCTTCCGTCCATATAAATCATCAGATGTAATTGGGGCCCAAATAGGTGGTGCAATGAAAAATGTGCTTGCAATTGCATGCGGAATAGTTACTGGAAAAGGATTAGGTGATAGCGCACGCGCAGCATTAATTAGCAGAGGAATGACAGAAATGCTCCGACTTGGACTAGCCCTTGGAGGAAAAAGAGAAACTCTAATGGGGCTTTCTGGATTAGGGGATCTTGTTCTAACATGCTCGTCTATTGATTCTCGTAATATGAGCTTAGGACTTGCATTAGGAAAGGGTCAAAAACTTGAAGATATACTTGGTAGCAGAAAGTCTATAGCTGAAGGTCTAGAAACTTCTGCTGCTATAAAAATGCTTTCTGAAAGAATCAGTATAGAAATGCCTATTTCTTCTGCAGTCAATTCTATCTTACATAACAATATCCCTATTGATGAGGCAATACTGGGGCTCCTAGAAAGACCGTTCAAAGGGGAAAATGATAATTAGAAAATTAATTAATATAAATTTAATAAATACATTGAATATTGTTTACTTAAAGTAGGGAGAATAATATGCCTTTTTTCGTTATTATCAGCATTGATAGACCTGGCCGGTTGGAAAATCGAAAAAAAACTCGATCTGAGCATCTAGAATACTTAAATACTATAAAAACAAAAATAATTTTTGCAGGCCCCTTCATAACTGAAAATGAGATTCCTTGTGGAACAATGTTAATGATTGTAGCAAATGATCTAAATGAAGCTGAAAAAATTGCAGCGAACGATCCCTATATAAAGGCTGGTGTTTTTGAAAGTACAACTGTACGTCCTTGGAAGTATGTTTTGGGAAATGGATTAAATGAAATGAGGTTAGAATGAATTATTGGCTTCTAAAATCAGAACCAAACACATGGTCCTGGGAAAACCAAAAAAAGAAAATTACTGAACATTGGGATGGAGTTAGAAACTGGACCGCAGCAAAAAATATGAAGAGTATGAAGAAAGGCGATTTAGCCTTCTTCTACCACTCAGGTAAGGAAAAACAAATTGTTGGGATAGTTAAAATTGTTAAAGAATATTATCCTGATCACACAGATGTTACAGGAAGATTTGGAATGGTTAATGTTAAAACCGTTAGAAGTTTTAAAAATCCTGTAAAATTATCAGACATAAAATCCCAAGATAAATTCTCTCACCTAGATCTTGTTCGTCAATCAAGATTGTCTGTACAGACTGTAGATTTGAAATCATGGAATACAATATGTAAGTTGGGGGGTGTTAAGCCATAACTAATACTATATCAAATACTTCTAAATTCCTTTTATGTAATCTTGAAAAAATTGATAATTTTTCTAGTAAAGAATTTTCTATTGGTGACAAAAATGATGTTACTGAATTTTTTGTTATTAGAAATGGAAAAAAAATTTTTAGTTATGTTAATAGCTGTCCACATACAAACGGTCCTCTAAATTGGAATAAGGACAAATTTCTTGACCCTTCGGGTTCATTTATTCAATGCTCTACACATGGCGCAAGATTTCGTATTGAAGATGGATATTGCGTTTCTGGCCCTTGCAAAGGGTCATACCTTACACCCATTTCCGTCAAAGTTGATGGGGGGGAATTAATTCTTGAGGAAAAATTGAAATGAACTTATGTATCTAATGGTTTATATTTAAATATATAAAGTCTATCACTTCATACTTGATGAATATCACTTAATAAATGATAATTTTGTTTATCTCATAATTATATAGGAAATTAGAAATGTCAGAGAACACCAATTTCCCTGTAACAGAACATTGGTCCAAGAAATCTTGGATCAATAAATCTAAATACAAGGAAATGTATGATAAATCTATTAATGATCCAGAAACATTTTGGAATGAAAATGGAAAATGTATTGACTGGATCGTGCCTTATACAAAAATACGAGACACAAATTATACTGGGAATGTTCAAATTAAGTGGTATGAAGACGGTAAATTAAATGCTAGTTCAAATTGTCTTGATCGACACCTAAAAGAGAGAGGAGATCAGCCTGCAATCATCTGGGAAGGGGACAACCCATCTGAATCAAAAACAATTACCTATCGAGAACTTCATAAATCAGTTTCAAAATTTGCAAATATCTTAAAATCAATTGGTATAAAAAAAGGTGATACGGTAACTATTTATATGCCGATGATTCCAGAAGCTGCAATGTCTATGCTTGCGTGCGCTAGAATTGGAGCAGTTCACTCAGTAGTTTTTGGAGGCTTTTCAGCTGACTCACTAGCAAGCAGAATCCAAGACTGTAAATCTAAATTAGTTATCACTGCAGATGAGGGAGTTCGAGGAGGAAAACTGATTCCTCTCAAGAGCAATGTTGACCAGGCGGTAGATCAATGCCCATCAGTTGACAAAGTTCTTGTTGTAAAAAGAACTGGAAATAATATCTCTTGGAATCAAGACCGTGATCTTTGGTACCATGAAATGTTAAAGAATGTGTCCAATGATTGTCCTGCAGAATTAATGGATGCCGAAGATCCTCTTTTTATTCTTTACACGTCTGGAAGTACAGGGAAACCTAAAGGAGTTCTTCATACAACTGGTGGTTATATGGTTTATGCTTCTATGACTCATAAGTATGTATTCGATTATCATGATAAAGAAGTGTATTGGTGTACAGCTGACGTAGGTTGGATAACTGGTCATACATATATTATTTATGGACCTTTAGCTAATGGAGCGATCACATTAATGTTCGAAGGTGTGCCCAACTATCCGAGTACATCCCGTTTCTGGGAAGTATGTGATAAACATAAAGTAAATATATTCTACACTGCTCCAACGGCTATCAGGGCTCTAATGCGTGAAGGGAAAGCCCCTGTAGAAATCACCTCAAGGAAAAGCTTAAGACTTTTAGGAACAGTTGGGGAGCCAATTAATCCAGAAGCATGGCTTTGGTACTACCGAGAGATTGGTGATAATCGTTGCCCTATTACCGATACTTGGTGGCAAACCGAAACAGGAGGAATCTTAATTGCGCCTCTTCCAGGTGCAACTGATTTAAAGCCGGGCTCAGCGACTCTGCCATTCTTTGGAATTAAACCATGTATTTTAGACAATGATGGAATAGAACAAACAGGGGAATCTCAAGGCCTACTTTGCATATCTGATTCATGGCCTGGTCAAATGAGAACATTATATGGCGATCACAGTAGATTTTGCGAAGTATACTTCACACGATTCCCAGGTAAATATTTTACAGGTGATGGAGCTAAACGAGATTCTGATGGATATTATTGGATAACCGGCCGAGTAGATGATGTAATAAATGTATCTGGACATAGGATGGGGACCGCTGAAATAGAAAGCGCATTAGTTGCCCATCCAGATGTTGCTGAAGCAGCTGTTGTTGGTTACCCACATGATATTAAAGGACAAGGAATCTATGCTTACGTTACCGTAAATATTGCAATTAATACAAATGATGAACTTATATCTGAACTTCAAAATTGGGTTAAAAATCAAATTGGCCCTATAGCTAAGCCCGATGTAATTCAATGGGCCCCCGGGTTACCTAAAACTCGTTCAGGAAAAATAATGCGTCGTATATTAAGAAAAATAGCTGCAAATGATTTTGGTGAACTAGGAGATACTTCTACCCTTGCTGAACCTTCAGTAGTTGAAAATTTAATAAGTAATCGGCCAAAATAGATTGATTTTTCTTTTATGAAATTTTTTTTTGTTCATCTAATTATTATTAAAAGAACCTGGAAATTCTGGTGTATCCAAATACTAGGGAAATAGCAGCTAGTCAGATAGTTGAAATTGATCAAGGATCTCGACTTGATGAAATTACTGCAAAGTATGAAAAGCCATCAAGTATATTATCGGGACTTGAACAAAGAGATAAAGCATTCGTTAGACTGATGACTCGTGTCACCCTACGTCGTCTTGGACAAATAGATGATATTATTAATCATTTTTTAAAACGACCTCTCCATAAAAAAAATATTAAACAACGGGCACTCTTGAGAGTAGGGGTCGCCCAATTAGTATTTTTAAAAACACCTCCCCATGCAGCCGTAAATGCTACTGTTGCAGCGGCTGGGAAAGACCCCCTAAAGGGTCTGATCAATGCCATATTACATAGAGTTTCAGAGCAAGGTGAAGAGATCGTCAATAATCAGGACGCGGCAAGACTTAACTCACCAAACTGGCTTTGGAATCAACTAGAAAGCTCATATGGATCCGAAATTGCAAGGGATATTATTACTGCTCAACTAGCCGAACCACCAACCGACCTGACACTTAAAAAATCATCTTTTCCTATGAAAAATAAATTAGCAGGGGAAATATTAGCACCTAGCACAATCCGTATATACGATGCAGGAAAAATAGATGAGTTACCTGGTTACAATGAAGGAGATTGGTGGGTACAAGATTTTGCGGCAACACTCCCAGCAATTATTCTTCTTAATGCTCTGTCAAAAAAAACAAAAGATTCTACCATTGCTGACTTTTGTGCTGCCCCAGGAGGAAAAACAGCTCAGCTAGCCCTCTCCGGATCAACAGTATTCTCGGTAGAGTATAATCCTGATCGAATAAAAAAAATTGCAAGTAACATTGCGCGATTAAAACTAAATGTGAATTTGGTTTTTGAAGATGTAACAAAATGGTCGCCTTCAGAAAAATTTGATGGGATACTATTAGATGCTCCGTGTAGTGCTACAGGAACAATTAGACGGCACCCAGACTTACCATGGAGAAAAAATTTGCAATCTGCTAGCAATTTATTATCCACTCAAGACACCCTTCTAAAGGCAGCAGTAAAACATCTTAAGCCAAAAGGAGTTCTTGTGTACTGTGTGTGCTCACTAGATCAACGCGAAGGAAAAGATAGAATTGCCAACCTCCTCAACACAAACCCCAATCTTCATCCACTTCCAATATTACCTTCAGAAATTGGAGGCTTAAAAGAAGCAATTACAGAAAATGGCAATGTTCAGACACTTCCATGTCATTTGGTGGAAAAGGGAGGAATGGATGGATTTTTTATTTCCCGACTTAAACTTGATTCATTATAACTAGTATCAACATCATCTTGCTGCATTACCCTGAAGCTGATAGGAAAGTTAATCTTATGATAAATAATAGCATCCGAATAGCACCATCAATCCTATCTGCAGATTTTGCCTCTCTTGGCGAGGAGGTACGTAGAGTAGATTCAGCTGGGGCGGACTATATCCACGTCGATGTAATGGATGGACATTTTGTTCCAAATATTACAATTGGTCCTGATGTAGTTAAGGCACTAAGACCACATACAAAAAAAACTTTTGATGTTCATCTGATGATTTCACCAGTTGATCCTTTTCTAGAGGACTTTGCTTCGGCTGGAGCTGATATTATTACTGTTCATCCTGAGGCTGGCGCCCACCTTCATAGGACTGTCCAAGAAATTAAAAGGTTAGGAAAGAAAGCTGGGGTATCGCTTAATCCCTCCACACATCCTTCAATAATTGACTACGTTCTTAGTGATATCGATCTCGTTTTAGTAATGAGCGTTAATCCTGGATTTGGTGGACAGAAATTCATCAGAAGCCAATTAGAAAAAATTAGAGTTCTTAGAGAGAAAATAGATCAACTGGATCATTCAGTCGATCTTGAAGTTGATGGTGGCATCAATTTCGATACCGCTCCCGAAGCTATAAATGCAGGAGCAAATGTTTTGGTTGCTGGAACAGCAACCTTCAGTGGAGGTCCTGACAATTATGCAAATAATATTCTTAAATTGCGTGGCTCGGATTGATCAACACACAATTCAAAACAAATTCTGAAGAAATAGATTCACCTAATGTATTAAAAAAAACTATCTCTACAGATAGCAAGATAAACTTACTATTAGGTAAACTGCCCAATAATATATTAACTCTTCTTTTTCCAAGCTTTATTTATAAAATATTACTTCAAAAACCGAGGAATATTGAACTATTCCAGTCTGGGTCTGATCCATGGCCAGGAGATCCTGAAAAAGCAAATGCTATTTTTCAAGGCACATATAGTTTCTCTGATACAACAATTAGAATCATTAACAAGCCACCATGGAAAACCGTGAACGCACCAAAGGAATGGCATGTAGAGGCAAATTCTTTTGAATGGTTAAGGGATTTTAAGGCCAACGGAGGTCAAGCAGCAAGAAAAGGGTGCAGAAAATTAATTCTCAGTTGGATCGCTTCTTTTGAAAAATGGGATAAATTAACCTGGCATCCTGACATTTTAAGCCGAAGAATATTATCTTGGTGTAGTCATAGTGATTTTATACTTAAAGGTGCAGACGATTCTTTTCGTCAAATATTTCTGAATTCACTTGCACGTCAAAGCCGACATCTTGAATATTCATGGAGAACTTCAACATCTGATTTAGGAATTATTTCATCTATCTCTGCAATGTTAGTTTCACACACATGCTTTCAATGGAAGACAAAAACTACAGAAATTCTTCCAAAACTTTTTGAGATTGAATTAAATAATCAAATTACAACTGATGGGTGTCATATCTCTAGAAACCCATCCAATCAACTAAAAATCTTACGAAATCTTATTTGGATTAAACATTCATTATTAAATACAAAACGTATAATTCCACCAATACTAGATGTGACTATTAATAGAATGGGATCAATACTAAAATCATACAGATATGGTGATGGATTGCTTGCTTTATTTCATGGAGGCTATGAAGAAGATCGCGCTATAATTACTGAAACACTTGCTACTATTCCTAAAAATTTCCTATCAACTACACCAACCTCTTTTAGTTCTTACGAACGATTAAGTGCGGGCCCATCGATTGTATTAGTAGATGTTGGAGCGCCAAGCATTGGAGCGCATGGAGGAAATTCCCACGCTAGTACATTAGCCTTTGAATTTAGCATAGGCCGAGAAAGATTAATTGTTAATTGTGGTCATAGAGATAGTGGAAGCTGGAAAGATGCAAGTAGATCGACAGCAGCACATTCAACTTGTACATTAGGTGATCTCAATTCCTCAGAAATCCTTCCTAATGAAATTGGA
>CAZHAN010000008.1:0-21855 GCA_964530575.1 uncultured Rhizobiaceae bacterium
AATTCCAGACTGCATTGCAGTAATAGTATTTTTACCAATGATTGTTTTTGGCTTAATGATCGGTATCAAAGGGAGATTTTCAGCAGCTTTTTCAAGCGCCTCAAGACTAACGTTTATACCAGGTGCTATTACACCACCCGAATAGTTGCCCTGAGGATCAACAACGTCAAATGTGGTAGCGGTACCAAAATCTAGAATTAATAAATTAAAATTATTGGTTGAATAAAATGTATGACCAGCAATTGCATTCACTAATCTATCTGCACCTACTTCAGCTGGTTTATCTACTAGAATTTTAATACCAATCTTTAAAGACGGATCTCCAATAAATAAAGGGTTCGATCCAGATAAATTTTGAGCTAGGGTAATTAATTGATTGTTAAGTCTTGGAACTACAGAAGAAATAATAACTCCCTCTATTAGTTTTATATCAATTGACTCACCTTTAAACCATGATAATAACTTTGAATACATGAATTCATCGTTTACAACATCTTTAGTATTAATATATTCACACATTTTTAATTTATGTGATTGAAACAAACCAAATTTAATTGATGTATTTCCAGAATCAATTGCAAGAAACATTACAAACTAATCCTCAAAATTATCGCGGAAAATAATATCACTGCCATAAATTACAGTATTATCTGCAAGAACTAGTGCACCATCTTTATCAATACCTTTAAATACACCATCTATTTTTTTATTATTTAAAGTAGTTGAAATATTTTTTCCTAAACCAAATGAATTTTTCATCCACGCTTCCCTAATATCAGTAAATCCAGTCATTTCCCAATGATTAAAAAATTCAAAAAAATGATAGATCGTTGAATCAAGAAGAAGTTTAATCTCCGAAACCAAGCCGGTTTCATTATAAATTGATGTAGAAGATTTTAATGGCTGATTATTAACATTTAACCCCACACCAACCACAAGAGAATCTTGTTCAATTTCAAGCAAAATTCCGCCAATCTTTAATTTATTTATCATTATATCATTAGGCCATTTAAGCTTAGGCGATAATAATGGAAAAAAATCATTCAGTGCCTTTATAACTGACAATCCTGCAATATATGAAATCTGACTCCATAATTTTACATCTTTTTTAGGTTTTAAAAGGATTGAAAAATATAGGTTTCCTGGCGGTGAGCTCCACTTCCTTCCCCTTCTCCCACGTCCTCCAGTCTGCTGAAGTGCCCAAACTATCGTACCTTGAGGTTTACCCAATGCAGATAAAGCTTTTATTTCTTCATTTGTAGAAACAACTTCATCAAAAAGAGCCAAACTACAAAAGTCTGGAAGTGTATACATTAAGGAACTAGTGACAATGCAGCTAAATGAGCTTGATTAATCAAAGGAGAAGGTAAAATGAAGAAGAATAGTGTCATTACTGCTGTAATACCAATAACCCATCTTAACTCTAAAGGTGTAGACTCAAAGATTTGCTGTGGCTCATCAAAATACATTATTTTCACAATTCTTAGATAATAAAATGCTCCTATAACAGCAGAGATAACACCTGCTAGCGCCAATAGGTACAGTTGAGAATTAATTGCAGCAAAAAATACATAAAATTTAGCAAAAAATCCTGCTAGAGGTGGTATGCCTGCCATAGAAAACATAAAAATTGACATAGCTAAAGCTAGCATTGGATTATTTTTCCCCATCCCTACTAGATCACTTATGTTTTCAACTAACCCTTCATCATCCCTCCGCATAGTTAGAACTACAGACCATGCACCAAGACTCATGATTAAATAAATTGAGAGATAAATAAGAACACCCTCAACACCCTCAATTGTTCCTGCTGATAAACCCATAAGAGCAAATCCAACATGGCTTATTGAGCTGTAAGCTAGCAATCTTTTAATGTTAGTTTGCGCAATAGCAGCAAATGCACCTAAAAACATAGAAAGAACTGCAAGCAACATTAAAATCTGTGACCAATCAGCAGTTATAGATGATAAAGGGCCATACAAAACTCTGATAATTATCCCAAAAGCTGCAATCTTTGGAGCAACTGAGAAAAATGCAGTTACTGGTGTTGGTGCACCTTGATAAACATCTGGAGTCCACATATGAAAGGGGACGGCAGAAATTTTAAAGGCAAAACCTGCAATCAAAAATGCAACTCCAAATAAGAATCCTAAGTCAAGGTCGTTATTTACTAAATGGTCAGCAATAGCATTAAAATTAGTATTCCCAGAATATCCATAGATTAGACTTGATCCATATAAAATAATTCCAGAAGCAAGTGCACCTAATACAAAATATTTCAAACCCGACTCAGCTGAAATTGCAGATTCTCTCCTGAAAGTTGCAAGTATATATAACGATAGACTTTGAAGCTCTAAGCCCATGTATAATGAGATAAGATCCGATGAAGAAGCCATCATCATCATCCCAAGCGTAGCTAATAATATTAAAACATGAAATTCAAATCTTTCAAGGAACTCAACTCTTAGGTACCTTTTTGAAAGGAAGATAACTGAAATAGAGGCTGAAAGAATTAATAATTTAATAAAACCACTAAATCGGTCAACGATAAACATATCCGAAAAGGTTTTAGAGCCATCTAAGGGGCCAGTAAGAACAAGTAAGGCAGATAATATTAAAGCACATACAGATCCACCGCTAATAAGATAAATAGAATTTTCCTTTCGAAAAACCCCAATAAGAAGCAGAATCATAGCTGCAATTGCCAAAGATATTTCAGGTGCAGCTAATGAAAAATTTGGATAATATTGATCCATATCAGTTTCCTGCAACTCTAGCATTTAAATGATTATCAATACCTAAAGCTAAATCATGATTTACTAACATATTTTCTACTGAGGCATGGAATATATCTAAAATAGGCATTGGCCAAACCCCAAATAAAATGACTAAAAAAACTAGCGGCACAAAAATAATAATCTCTCTCCGATTTAAATCCATTATGTTCATTAAGCTCTCTTTTGTTAGCTCTTCAAAAACAACTCTTCTATAGAGCCATAATGCATAACAAACACTTAAAATAATTCCAGTTGTTGCAAGAAACGCAACCCATGTACTTACTTGAAAAACGCCAACAATAACAAGGAATTCACCAACAAAACCACTGGTTCCTGGAAGTCCGACATTTGCGAGAGTAAAAACCATAAACACAGCCGCATACAATGGCATTCGATTAACTAGGCCACCATATTTATCTATAAGACGGGTATGTGCACGATCATAAATTACACCCACACAAAGAAACAACGCTGCTGAGACAAGACCATGGCTAAGCATTACCATCAGTCCGCCTTCAATTCCAGTTTGGGTAAATGTAAATATACCAATGGTAACAAAACCCATGTGAGCAATTGAAGAATAAGCTATAAGCTTTTTCATATCCTCCTGCATTAAAGCAACTAAGGATGTATAAATTACAGCTACAACACTAAGTGTAAAAATTAGAGGGGTAAAATAAACAGATGCATCAGGTAGAATAGGGATTGATAATCTGATAAACCCATAACCCCCAATTTTCAAAAGTACTGCAGCTAAAATAACCGAACCGGCTGTTGGAGCTTGTACGTGAGCATCAGGAAGCCATGTGTGAACAGGCCACATTGGAATTTTAACTGCAAATGCAGCAAATAATGATAGCCATAAAATATTTTGCCAAAGAGGATCAATTTCAAGACCTACTAAACTTGGTATGTCGGTAGTTCCAAACTGGAAATAAAACCAAAGAATTGCAAGAAGAAATAAGACTGATCCAAGTAACGTGTATAGAAAGAATTTAAACGTTGCATATACGCGATTATCTGAACCCCATATACCAATGATTAAGAACATCGGAATTAGACCGCCCTCAAAAAACAAATAAAATAAAACTAAATCTAATGCAGAGAAAACACCTATCATCATAGTTTCCATGATCAAAAATGAAATCATGTACTCTTTGACTCTAAAGTTTATGGATTCCCAGCTTGCAAGAATGCAAATAGGTGTCAGTAGCGTTGTTAACAAAATAAATAAAACAGATATACCATCAACACCTAGATGATATGTAATGCCGTCTGCGAACCAAGGAGCTTTTTCCTCAAATTGATATGCTGCGGTACTTGAATCAAACTGAACCCATAAAATTAGAGAAAGAAAGAATGTAATTATAGATGTCCAAAGAGCAACATTTTTTGCATTTTGACTTACAATTTCACTCTCTCCACGAATGCAAAAAACGAAAATTGCTCCAACAAGTGGAATGATTAATAAAATAGATAAAAGGGGCCAATCAACCATCAATCATGCACCCAATAAAAAAATAGTCCAGGATACAATAGTGACGAGACCTATCAACATAGCAAATGCATAATGATACAAATACCCTGTTTGGATAAGTATAGATCGACGAGCTATTTGAAGAATTTTGCTTGCAACACCATTGGGTCCAAAACCATCAATTATTTTTCCATCACCAACACGCCAAAGAAAAGTTCCTAAATAGCGAGCTGGGTTAACAAATAAATAATTATACAATTCATCAAAATACCATTTATTTAAAAATAATAAATATAACTCACGGTTTGAATTGGAAATCCGCTTAGGTAGATCTGGAATACGTATATAAAAAACCCAAGCAACATATATACCCAAAAATGCAACTACAATTGGCAATAACTTTACCCATAAAGGTGCATGATGCGCTTCTTCCAGCGCGTGATGGGAATCAAGAACAAGTAATGTCTCACCCCAAAAGTGTGTATGATCACCAATAAATAAGTCGGCGGTAAATATACCAGCAAAAATTGCACCAAGAGCTAGAAAGATTAGAGGAATAGTCATTATTTTTGGTGACTCATGAACATGAGAAATCACCTCACTTGATGCCCGTGACTTACCATGGAAAGTCATAAAAATAAGTCGCCAAGAGTAAAATGCGGTTAGCGCAGCGGCTAAAACACCAAGCATGAATGCATATTCACCTAAAACTGAATGATCACCCCATGCAACCTCGATAATAAGATCCTTAGAATAAAACCCAGAAAAGAATGGCACCCCTGCAAGGGCTAAACTTCCAATCCACATCAAAGAATAGGTAAGAGGAATTTTTTTCCAAAGGCCACCCATTTTTCTCATATCTTGTTCGTTAGACATTGCATGAATAACTGAACCTGCACCTAGAAATAGTAAGGCTTTAAAAAATGCATGAGTAAAAAGATGAAATATACCAGCTGAATAAGCTGAGACACCTATAGCAAAAAACATGTATCCCAACTGACTACACGTTGAGTATGCTATTACTCTTTTAATATCATTCTGTACCAATCCAATTGAAGCAGCAACAATTGCAGTTGTAGCACCAATGAAAGTTATAACGGAAAGAGTAAAGTCAGAATATTCAAAGATTGGAGAGAGTCTTGCAACCATGAAAACGCCGGCAGTCACCATCGTTGCGGCATGAATTAAAGCTGAAACAGGAGTTGGACCTTCCATTGCATCTGGAAGCCATGTATGGAGACCTAATTGAGCGGACTTTCCCATAGCTCCAATGAATAACAGTAAAGTGATGACCGTTAGTGTATCAAAACTTCCCCAGAGAAAATCAATATTTGTTCCGATCATCTCTGGAGTTGCAAGAAATACTGCATCAAAATCAATAGTTCGGTAAATTGCATAAATAGCAACAATTCCAAGGGCAAACCCAAAATCTCCTACTCTATTTACAACAAAGGCTTTAATTGCAGCTGAATTAGCAGATGGCTTATGATGCCAAAATCCAATTAGTAAATAGGAACATAAACCAACACCTTCCCATCCAAAAAACATTTGAAGAAAATTATCAGATGTTACGAGAACAAGCATAGAAAAGGTAAAAAGCGATAGATACGAGAAAAATCTAGACACTCCTGGATCACCGTGCATATACCCTATTGAGTACCAATGAACTAATGACGATACAGAGGTTACAACTACAAGCATCACAACTGTAAGTTGGTCTATTCTTAAAGACCATTCAGCTAAAAAATCACCGGATTCAATCCATACAAAAAGAGGGACTTTTATTGGAGAAGAATTAATTCCAACCGACCAAAAAAGATATATTGATAACAAGGCACTTACAGTTAGTAAGACGCTAGTTACAATTTGAGATGCCTTAGGTCCAATAAATTTACCAAAAACTCCAGATAGAATTGCTCCTACTAGAGGTAAAAATAAGACTAATTGGGCCACCATAAGGCCCTATCCTTTCATAAGATTAATATTCTCGACAGCAACTGTACCTCTGTTGCGGAAATAGACGACGAGAATTGAAAGTCCGATTGCTGCCTCTGCTGCAGCAACTGTAAGTACAAACATAGAAAAAACTTGGCCAACTAGATCGCCAGAATAAGCTGAAAAAGCAACTAAATTTATATTGACGGCTAATAGCATTAGCTCAATAGACATTAATATAATAATTACATTTTTCTTATTAAGAAAAATCCCAAAAATACCAATAGTAAAAACAATCGCTGATACAACTAGGTAATGTCCAAGATCAATTTCCATTATAAACCTTCTCCTGATTTTACCTTTTTAAGTTCCACAGATTCTGATCTTTTACGGTTTACCTGAGAATATATAGATTGTTTTCTTAGTCGATTGCGGGATCTATGTGTCAATACAATTGCACCAATCATCCCTACCAAAAGTATCATTCCAGCAGCCTGAAAGAGATAAATATAACGAGTATATAATATAGAGCCCAATGCTTGAGTATTGGACACTTCGTTTATGAGTGGTGTCGGAGCAGAAACAATAATATTTACTGGAGAAGAATTAATCGTACCGACTACGAGGATTAATTCAAGTAACAAAAGAAGACCAACTAACGACCCCACTGGTAGGTACTGCAGAAAACCTTCCCTAAGTTTTACAAAATTTATATCGAGCATCATTACAACAAATAAAAATAAAACTGCAACTGCACCTACATAAACAATAATAAGAATCATAGCTAAAAATTCTGCGCCAACTAAAACAAAAAGACCTGCAGACGAAATAAATCCGAGAACCAAAAATAATACAGAGTGAACTGGATTCTTGGTAGATATTACCAAAAAAGCTGAAATAACAAGCAAAGATGAGAAGGTGTAAAAAGATACAGTTTGTAGAATCATAAATTAGTATTTCTAAATAAATAAAAGTTATCTAAGTGCGCCATCAGCCTCAATGTTTGCAGCAATTTCAGCTTCCCACCGATCACCATTTTCCAGTAATTTTTCTTTATTATAATAAAGTTCTTCACGTGTTTCAGTGGCAAATTCAAAATTTGGCCCTTCAACAATTGCATCTACAGGACAAGCTTCTTGACACAAACCGCAATAAATACACTTTGTCATATCTATGTCATATCTTGTTGTTCTCCTGCTACCATCCTCTCTAGGTTCTGATTCAATTGTAATTGCTAATGCCGGACAAACTGCCTCGCAAAGCTTGCAAGCAATACACCTTTCTTCACCGCTAGGGTATCTTCTTAAAGCATGCTCACCTCTAAATCTTGGAGACAATGGACCCTTCTCATAAGGGTAATTTATTGTTGATCTTTTATAGAACATATATTTTAGAGTAACTAACATTCCAGATAGTAACTCAATTAAAAAAACAGAACGAATGAGGTTAAATAATAGATTCATAATTAATAACTTATGGCACCATATCAAATATAATTAAAAAACCAGATGTAAGAACTACCCACAATAAAGAGATAGGCAAAAAAACTTTCCACCCTAAACGCATAAGTTGATCATACCGATAGCGAGGAAAGGTTGCCCTAACCCATATAAAAACAAACAATAGTAAAGAAATTTTTAAAGCAAGCCAAATAGGGCCAGGAATGTATGAAAAAGGAGCAAAATCAAATGGCGGAAGCCACCCTCCTAAAAAGAGGATCGCAGTCATTGCGCTCATAAGAATCATATTTGCGTATTCACCCAGGAAGAATAGGCCAAATGTCATAGCTGAATATTCAACTTGATATCCAGCAACTAGCTCACTCTCAGCCTCAGGTAAGTCAAAAGGGTGTCTGTTTGTTTCAGCTAAGGTAGAAATAAAAAATATTACAGCCATAGGTAGCAATGGAAAAACAAACCAAATGTCTTTTTGGGCTAATACTATATCAGTAAGATTAAGTGAGCCTACAACAAGAAGAACGGTAACAATAACAAAACCCATTGATACTTCATAAGAAACCATTTGTGCAGCGGACCTAAGGGCACCTAAAAAGGCATAGCGGGAATTTGAAGCCCAGCCTGCCATAATAATTCCGTACACACCTAAAGAAGAAACAGCTAAAAGATATAATATACCTACGTTAATATTAGAAAGAACTAACCCCTCGCCAAAAGGAATAACTGCCCAAGCAATCAGTGAAAGAATAAACGTCACCATAGGGGCCATAATAAATATAAATGTATTTGCTTTTGTTGGAATAACGGTTTCCTTGACAAACATTTTTATTCCGTCAGCTATAGGCTGAAGTAGACCCCAGGGACCAACAACATTTGGACCCATTCTAAGTTGCATTGAAGCCATTATTTTGCGCTCAAACCAAGTGAGATAAGCAACCGCAAGCAAGAGAGGTACCACTATAACTAGGATTTTGAGAATAATCCAAAGACCTGGAAGAAGATAAACTGATACTAGCTCGTTCATGCAGAATATTCTTTCATCGGTGCAAGCTTACTGAAATCTTTGGTGCAATTGGCCATTGTTTTGGAAGATCTGCATATGGAATTAGTTAGATAAAAATTACTTTCGTAATTTTTTATAGGACTATTAACTATATCACCAACAATCCCAAAAGTTGACCATTTTGAAGGCGAAATAAAATCAATTTTACTTAAATGAGGAATTTGTTTACTCATTAATCGGCGAAGATCTGATAGTGAATTATAGGGCAGTGATTGACCTAATTTATCAGATAACGCTCTTATAATTGACCAATCGTCTCGAGCATCACCTGGTGGAAAAACGGATCGTTTCCCCAATTGAGGCCTTCCTTCGAAATTAACCCATGTTGCATTCTTTTCCGTATAAGCGGATCCAGGAAGAATGATGTCAGCATGATTAGCTCCTGCATCACCATGGTGTCCTTGATATATTACAAACGATGTCTCAAGACATTTCATGTCAATTTCATCAGCACCTAATAAATACACTACTTCAATTGTTGAATTTTTGGCGCCATTCAAAATCCCCTGAACATCCAATCCATGATTATCCGGAACAAAGCCTACATCTAACCCCCCTACCCGCGCGGCAGCTGTGTGAAGAATATTAAATCCATTCCAATCATCAAAAATGAATCCGAAGGACTCTGCTAATTTCCTTGAAGCCGCTAAAATTGAAGATCCATCTGACCGACAGAGTGCGGACTGGCCAATAATTAACATGGGATGTTTAGCATTAATTAATAAATCAGCAGCAAAATGGGTTCCTGCATTGATTTCATTGATTATGTTTGGATTATCACCTAATTGCTCTGTTTGAAATGTAAGGTCTGTTTGAGCACCTAAGTTCAAAACGCGAAAGCCTCCATTAAGAAAGCGCTTTCTTAAGCGTGCATTTAATAGTGGGGCCTCATATCTTGGATTTGTTCCAATCAACAAACACAAGTCAGATTTTTCAATACCTGCAATAGTTGTATTGAATAAGTAAGCTCCTCTATTTGAATAATCAATAGCGGCACCATCTTGACGACAATCCGTATGTGGTGAACCAATTGAATTAAACAATTGTTTTAGTGCAAACATAGATTCTGTACATTGTATGTCACCTGCGATAGCAGCAATTTTATTAGGGTCTGAACTAAGTTTCTCTGCAGCAAGGGTTAAGGCTTCATCCCAACTTGCGGGACGTAAATTTCCGTTTTCTCTAATATAAGGACGATCAAGACGGTTTAATTTTAAACCATCATATGAAAATCTTGACTTGTCTGATATCCACTCCTCATTAATATCTTCATGTAAGCGAGGTAAAATTCTCATGACCTCCCTTCCTCTAGAGTCAACCCTAATATTTGATCCAACCGCATCATGAATATCTACAGTTTCAGTATGATCGAGTTCCCAAGATCTTGCAGAATAAGAGTAAGGTTTTGAATTAAGAGCACCTACCGGACAAAGATCTATAATATTTCCAGACAACTCAGATGTAACTGCGCTTTCAATATAAGTGCCAATCTCCATATGTTCACCACGCCCAGTAGCTCCTAACTCTTCAACTCCGGCTACGTCACTTAAAAAACGGACGCATCTAGTACAGTGGATACATCTTGTCATGTGAGTAGATATTAACGGTCCTAAATTTTTATCTTCAACTGCCCGTTTATTTTCCTGGTATCGACTATGATCAAGGCCGTATGCCATAGCCTGATCCTGTAAATCACATTCACCGCCTTGATCGCAAATAGGGCAATCAAGAGGATGATTGATGAGGAGAAACTCCATTACCCCATTGCGGGCTTTTTTTACATTTTCAGTATTTGTTTTAATTACCATGCCTTCACCCACAGGCATGGCGCAAGATGCTATGGGCTTAGGAGATCTCTCCATTTCAACAAGGCACATACGACAATTGCCAGCGATCTCAAGTCGATCATGGTAACAAAACCTTGGAATTTCAATTCCAAGCTCTTCACACGCCTGAAGAACTGTTGATCCTGGATCAACTGAAATTTCCTGTCCATTGATAGTTAATTTTGGCATATAAACCCTTATTGTACTGCTTTTGATCTATTAGTGATTTGAGTTTTTAGAATTCTATCTTCCAGTTCATCACGAAAATGACGTATCAATCCTTGAATTGGCCAAGCTGCACCATCTCCTAAAGCACAAATTGTATGTCCGTCTACTTGCTTTGTTACATCTAGGAGCAAATCTATCTCATCAATATTTGCATCACCTCTAACTAAGCGCTCCATAACACGCCACATCCAACCTGTCCCTTCCCTACAAGGGGTGCATTGTCCGCATGATTCATGCATATAAAACTTAGAAAGTCGCGCAATTGCTTTAATAATATCCGTGCTTTGATCCATGACAATAACCGCAGCTGTTCCCAAGCCAGTCTGAACCTCCTTGAGTGCATCAAAGTCCATTAGCACAGTGTCTGATATTGATTTTGGTATTAAGGGTGTAGAAGAGCCGCCGGGGATTACCGCCTTTAGATTATTCCATCCACCACGAACTCCGCCTGCATGTTTTTCTATAAGATCCTTTAAAGGAATAGACATTTCTTCCTCAACGTTGCAAGGCTTATTAACATGGCCAGAAATACAAAAAACTTTAGTCCCAGAATTATTGTCTCTACCAAATGATTTAAACCAATCAGCACTTTTTCTTACGATCGTAGGAACTACTGCAATCGTTTCGACATTATTAACTGTAGTAGGACATCCCCAAACTCCCATGCCAGCTGGAAATGGAGGCTTTAACCTTGGTTGTCCTTTTTTCCCCTCTAAGCTTTCTATAAGGGCCATTTCTTCCCCGCAAATATAAGCACCTGAGCCTCGATGTAGAAAAACATCAAAATCAAAACCAGATTTACATGCATTAGCACCAATCAAGCCAGCTTCGTATGCTTCATCAATTGCTGCCTGAAGAATTTCAGCTTCTCTAAAAAGTTCGCCACGAATATAAATGTATGCAGCTGCGGCTCTAATAGCAAAACCGGCAAGAAGACAACCTTCAATCAATTTATGTGGATCATGCCGGATCATATCTCGGTCCTTGCAAGTCCCGGGCTCTCCTTCATCAGCATTTATAACTAAGTATGAAGGAGTTTCGTGGTTATCTTTGGGCATAAATGACCATTTTACGCCTGTAGGAAATCCTGCACCGCCTCTACCACGCAAACCCGATTCTTTAATTATATCAATAATTGAATCTTCTCCAAGAGTTAACAAATCTTTTGTTTTGTCCCAATCCCCGCGATTTCGTGCTGCAGATAGATTCCATGATTCAAAACCATATAAATTGGTAAATATGCGATCTTTATCAGCAAGCATGATTATATATCTTCAACTTTAACATTATTGGAAGGTCCATCAAAAGGAGCAGAGGTTTGTCTATCTATTTGAGGTCCTGGACTCGGCTTAGATCCAGAGGAAAAACTATCAAGAATTTGAGTCATTGATTTTGAATCTAAGTCTTCATAATAGTCATCATCAATCTGAATCATTGGAGCATTCACACATGCAGCGAGACATTCAACCTCAGTTAAAGTAAACATTCCATTAGCGGTAGTTTCGCCAGCCTTAATCCCTAAATACTTTTCACAAGTATTCAAAATTTCATCAGAATTTCTAAGCCAACATGGGGTGGTAGTGCAAACTTGAACATGATGCTTCCCAACTGGCTTAAGATTAAACATAGTATAAAATGTTGCCACCTCATAAACACGTATTGGGGGCATTGAAAGCATCTCTGCAACATACTCCATTGCTGAAGTAGACAGCCAACCCTCTCCTTGCCTTTGAGCAAGATCCAGAAGGGGAAGCACTGCACTTTGTTGCCTTCCATCAGGATATTTTTTTATAATTGAACTTGCTAAATCAAAATTTGATTTACTAAAAGTAAATTTTTCTTGACTATTTTTCACCTGTCTACCTCTCCAAAAACTATATCAAGCGAGCCGATGATAGCAGGTGTATCAGCAAGTAAGTGTCCTTTGCACATAAAGTCTAAAGCTTGTAAGTGAGCAAATCCTGGAGCACGAATTTTACATCTATACGGACGATTTCCTCCATCGGAAACAAGATATACACCAAATTCTCCCTTTGGAGCTTCAACTGCTGTATAAACTTCCCCCTCAGGAACTTTATGGCCTTCAGTATAAAGTTTAAAATGATGAATCAATGCTTCCATTGAATTTTTCATTTCAGCTCTTCTTGGTGGAACAAATTTATGCTCCTCAGAAATTACTGGCCCTTTAGGCATTTGAGACAAGCATTGATGTATAATTTTTATGCTTTGACGCATCTCTTCAATACGACAAAGATATCTATCATAACAGTCTCCGTGTTTTCCGACTGGAATATCAAAATCTAATTTATCATAAACTTCATACGGTTGTGACTTTCTCAGATCCCAAGAAACATCTGAACCCCGTAACATCACTCCTGAAAATCCCCATTCTGCAGCTTGATCAGCAGTCACAACACCTATATCAACATTCCTTTGTTTAAATATACGATTTTCAGTAAGCAAGGCCTCAATATCGTCAATAACTTTAAGAAGTATAGGCATATATTGACTTATGTCGCTTTCCATCCCTTCTGGTAAATCTTGATGAACACCGCCAACTCTAAAATAATTTGCGTGCAATCTAGCGCCGGAAACACGCTCATAAAATTCCATTAAACGTTCACGCTCTTCAAAACCCCACAACATCGGAGTCATAGCTCCAACATCCATAGCTTGGGTTGTAACATTAAGGAGATGATTTAATAATCTAGTAATCTCTGAAAATAATACCCTTATATATTGACCGCGCAAAGGAACTTCGAGGTTTAGTAATTTCTCTGCAGCTAAAACAAAAGCATGCTCCTGACACATCATTGAAACATAATCTAAGCGATCAAAGTAAGGAATTGCTTGCATATATGTTTTGTGTTCAATTAGCTTTTCAGTACCTCTATGCAAAAGGCCAATGTGAGGATCTGCTCGCTCAATGATCTCACCATCAAGTTCCATTACGAGTCTTAACACCCCATGTGCTGCAGGATGCTGAGGACCAAAATTAATTGTATAATTTTCTATTTGAACTTCGCCCATTTTTATTTATCTTTTTCTTTATTGTTTTCAATGTTTTTAACTTTTTCATCACCAGGGAGAATATATTCAGCACCTTCCCAAGGGCTCATAAAATCAAAAGTTCTGAACTCCTGAGTTAATTCAACCGGCTCATAAACTACACGCTTTTTTTCCTCATCATAACGAACTTCGACATGACCAGTAAGGGGAAAATCTTTTCTCATTGGGTGACCTTTAAATCCGTAATCAGTTAAAATTCTTCTAAGGTCAGGATTGTCCGAAAATTTTATCCCATAAAGATCCCAAGCCTCGCGTTCATACCAACCTGCAGCCCTATAAACTCCAGTTATAGATGGTAAAGGTTCGCCATCAGCAGTGTGTATTTTGACTCTGATCCTAAGATTCCCCTTAAGGGAAAGAAAGTTATAAACAACAGAAAATCTTTTTGAATTTTCTGGCCAATCAACACCTGCTATATCAATTAATAATTTGAACTGAGTTTTGGGATCATCCCGTAAAAAAGTGAATAGTTTTATAGAATCAGAAGGATTGACCTCAAGGGTAAGTTGCCCAAAGGATAAATCCTTAGCAAAGATCACCCCTGGAAGTGATATATCAATATATTCAGCAAGATCAGAAAGCCTCACATCAACTACCATAAAAAACTAACGGGTTATTGTTCCGGTCCTACGAATCTTTTTTTGCAATTGTAAGATTCCGTACACCAAAGCCTCAGCTGTAGGAGGACAGCCTGGAATATATATATCAACAGGCACGATGCGATCGCACCCACGAACTACTGAGTATGAGTAGTGATAATACCCACCACCATTTGCGCAGCTACCCATAGATATTACCCATCGAGGTTCTGCCATCTGATCATAGACCTTACGAAGAGCAGGAGCCATTTTATTTGTTAAGGTTCCAGCAACAATCATTAGATCAGACTGTCTAGGGCTTGCTCGTGGAACAACCCCAAATCGCTCGAGGTCATATCGGGGCATAGACGAATGCATCATTTCAACAGCACAGCATGCAAGACCAAATGTCATCCACCAAAGTGAGCCGGTGCGTGCCCAATTAACAACTTTATCCACTTCAGTTATTAAAAATCCACGATCATTTAAATCTGCAGACATTTGATCAAACGGAGATTCACTATTCAATGGCTTTGTGAGGTTAGCGCTTAGATCTAATCCCATTCTAATGCGCCTTTCTTCCACTCATATATAAAACCAACAGTAAGCACCCCAAGAAAAATAATCATTGAGATGAAGCCAAATATTCCAATCGTCCCTAATGAAACTGCCCAAGGAAATAAAAAGGCAACTTCAAGATCAAATATTATAAAAAGGAGTGCAACTAGATAAAATTGAACATCGAATTCATTTCGTGAGTCTGAAAAAGTGTCAAATCCACACTCATATGATGAAAGTTTCTCAGCGTCAGGCTTCTGCCTAGCAGCAAGCAAAGACCCCACAACAATTAAAGTAGCTAAGCCAATAGCTATAGATATAAAAATAAGAATTGGTAAATATTCAATAAGAAAGTCTTGCAAACCTTCCCTCCAGTCTGCGGTTATTATCAACATGCGCCTAATCTATGCTCAAGATTGAATAAGTTTTAAAATATCACTTCCATATGATGGGTGTCGAGATGAAAGTGGCCGAATAGGTTTAAAAAAATCTACGTTTCCTTGGATTTTTTGCCTAGGCATTAATTTTATTCAAGAATTAGTTGATATATACCTCCACTTCTATGATCAAGAATGTAAATATCACCATCCAAATCCTGAGCAAATGAAGATATAAGAAGGCTGGAATCAATCAAAAGTTTCTCACTATATGATCCAGAAATATTTTCTAGAGCCCAAATCTTTCCATTGCAATAATCTCCAAAGATATAGAGACCTATCAAATTAGACATCAGTTCTCCACGATAAACATAACCCCCAGTGACAGAACACCCTTCTTCATGACTGTACTCGTGAATAGGGTCTGTTAATTGATCTATCGCACACCTGCTAGCTGAGAAACAATTACGACCCTCCCGAATTTTCCAACCATAATTCTTACCATTATTAATTATATTTATCTCTTCCCAATCTCTTTGTCCTACATCTGCTAACCAAAGATCACCTGTGTTAGTGTCAAAACTAAATCTCCATGGATTTCTGAGTCCCCAAGCATAAATTTCTTTATTCCCTCCTCCATTAATAAAAGGATTATCATCAGGTATTACATAGGAAGCACCTAGATCTACATTAATTCGAATAATAGCTCCTAAGTTAGTATTGGTGTTTTGACCATGCCCTTCAGGATCTCCGCCTGCACCGCCATCCCCAAAGCCAATATATAAATATCCATCAGGACCAAAAGCAATGTGGCCGCCATTATGATTGGAATAGGGCTGAGAGAGATCAAATATAATTTTCTCAGAATTTACATCGAGCGAAAGAAGATCATCGTTTACAGTAAATTCCGAAATAATGGATTCAAGTGGGCTAGCAGTTCTTGTATAAGATATAAAAATCTTATTATTGAAATTAAAATTTGGATGAAGAGCAATGCTTAGCATGCCAGACTCGGGAAATCTTGAATCGACAATGTTACGCAAGTCGGAAAAAAGAGATACGCTCCCTTTATCATCAACCCTCCAAATCACCCCCCTTTGTTCAGCAACAAGCCAAGAATCAGAAGTTGAAAGTCTTTCCATAGAGATTGGTTTATCAAAAGATAAATTATCTAAGGATCTAACTATTTGGTAATTTTCAGATATTGAAAAAGATGGATATAGAATAGAAAAGATAGCTCCTAATATAAATAAAAGAGATATTATTTTAAATTTTTTTCCAATAATCATTATTCTACTTGTCCAATTGGGTAACTTAATTTTTGCTCTACAATATAATTCTAAGTTAATTCGAATATAAGAATAAACTCTAAAATTTAACAGAATAATAAAATTTAAACATTCCGTAGATTTTATTTACTAAATTATGTACATAATGCCATATGCAACAGAAACATCCTAATAGAGAAGATATTACAGCTTCTTTAAGAAGTACCCAAGAAATCTACAATGATCTTGAAGATTATTCCCCTCCAAGATTTGATGAAAATAAATTTCTTAAAATTAAATATACCTGGTATGTTGTAGTGCTTCTCGCTACAGGAGTCAGCTCATACTATGCATATATTGGAGGTGTTGGACTACTTGGACTAATTGTCTGGCTTATTTTTGCAATACCTACTTTTATGTTTTTATCACTTATAGTGATCTATTTATCTTCATGGCTATTAAATAAACTTTTATTTCTAGCCCATTCTATCTATAAATTATTTTGGTCAAATAGAGAGAAAAAAAGGTTTAAGGAGCTTAAATCTGAACTAGAAGCAGTGTTATTACATGAGAAAGATACTAAAGGATAAGTGGCGGGAGTGACGGGGCTCGAACCCGCGACCTCCTGCGTGACAGGCAGGCACTCTAAACCAACTGAGCTACACCCCCACTTATAAAAAATCTCTCTTTGTAGAGTTATATATACACATATATATAGAGTAAATCTTGTTTTTTTAGAAAAAAGAATATGCCGTTACTTAAATATAATTAATTATATTTATATATGGAAAAATTAAAAGTTGGCGATTTTTTGGCGGCAGATTAGCCGTAATTTGGTGAGAAATCGTGTGGCGAGGAAAACAGGGCTCTTATTTTTGTCCAATCAACAGGGGGTTTGCTTTTCTTTTACTTCTTCCCGGCACAATACCGACATCCCGAAGGCTTCGTTTTATGGCCCCTGTGTCCGATCCTTGCCTCCCATACATGCTCCGGAACTTTGGAACATTGCCACCACGCTTTTTCAAGTGAACCGCCAGTAAAGAACTCAGGTTTTTTATCTCCATTTAATGTGGGATGCCATTCTTGAACAAGGTTGGGATGGGTGATGGTAAGGTTGTTTTTCTTCATTGGGCACTAAAAATAATTTTAGTTTCATAACCATCGAACTTAATTACGGCACAATTAAGAAAAAACTCAATTTTCAGATACGAAATTTACTAAATTGATTTTAAAAAAATGGTGGGCGATAACGGGATCGAACCGCTGACATTCTCGGTGTAAACGAGACGCTCTACCAGCTTAGCTAATCGCCCTAAGTAATAATATTTACTTTAAAAAATAAACCGGCCGTCACTACATTTTGACGGCCGGCTTAATCTTTATAAAGTGTTTAATTAACTGCTTCTTTAAGTGCCTTACCAGCCTTAAACTTTGGCTGGTTAGAGGCTGGTATCTGTATTTTTTCTCCAGTACGCGGATTACGTCCCTCTGACGCTTGGCGTCGAGTAACAGTAAAAGTACCAAATCCCACTAAACGAACTTCAGTACCAGTCGTTAGTGAAGAGGTTATGCAGTCAAAAACACTCTGAACCGCTTGAGTGGCATCAGTTTTTGATAGACCAGTTTCGTTAGCAACTTCTGCTACAAGATCATTCTTGTTCACGGTAGAGCCCCCTTTATTTAATGTGGTTCAGGCAAGTTATATAAATTAAATTCGATCGCTTATTAGTTAAGTTTAGTATTGAGTTGATCAGTCGTCAAAGGGAAAAGTCGAGGATTTCCGCGATGACCCAAACTATACTCTATAATTCATGCCTCACTAGGAGAAATAAATCAATGGGTTGTTATGCCATCCTGCTCAGATTTACCACTATTTTGTGATAAATCTAGGTCACCATCATCCTTCCAATCAATGGGTACTAAATCACTAACCAAAGCGACTTTTAGTACTTCATCAATGGTACTTACGGGAATTACTTCAAGTCCTTTCTTTACATTGGCAGGGATGTCCGCAAGGTCTTTCTCGTTATCTTGAGGAATAATAACTGATTTTATCCCGCCACGAAGAGCGGCCAATAATTTCTCCTTAAGGCCCCCTATTGGCAACACTCGTCCCCTCAGACTTATTTCCCCTGTCATGGCAATATCTTTGCGAACAGGTATACCGGAAAGGACAGAAATTATGGATGTAGCCATCGCTACACCTGCAGATGGACCATCCTTGGGGGTTGCTCCCTCAGGAACATGAACATGAATATCCTTCTTTTCAAATATTGTTGGCTTAATTCCAAAATCTACAGAACGAGAACGGACATACGAAGCTGCTGCCTGAACAGATTCCTGCATAACATCGCCTAATTTTCCTGTAATAGTCATCCTTCCTTTTCCCGGAAGAACAACAGCCTCAATGGATAAAAGTTCCCCCCCAACCTCTGTCCATGCCAGGCCAGTTGTCACACCAACAAGATCCTCGAGCTCAGCTTCGCCGAATCTATATTTCCTAACACCAGCAAACTTTTCTAAGTTACTGGTTGTAACTTTAATATGTTTGGCGCCATTTTGCACAATATCTCTAGTTGCTTTTCTAGAAAGCCCTGCAAGCTCTCTTTCAAGATTTCTTACTCCAGCTTCTCGAGTGTAATATCTGATTAAATCACGTATTGCAGTATCTGAAATTTCCCATTCACCATCTCGGAGTCCATGCGCCTTAACCTGTTTAGGTATTAAATGTCTTTTTGCAATTTCTAACTTTTCATCTTCCGTATAACCAGAAATTCTGATGACTTCCATTCTGTCAAGAAGCGCGGGTGGAATCTGAAGAGTGTTAGCAGTTGTAACAAAAAGGACATCTGAAAGGTCGTAGTCTACCTCTAAATAATGATCATTGAAGGACGTATTTTGTTCAGGATCTAAAACCTCTAGCAATGCGGAAGATGGATCCCCTCTAAAATCTGCACCAAGCTTATCTACTTCATCAAGTATAATAAGAGGGTTAGTGGTCTTCGCCTTTTTCATAGATTGGATAATTTTTCCAGGCAATGAACCTATATAAGTACGACGATGGCCACGAATCTCTGCTTCATCACGAACACCACCCAAAGACATACGGGCAAAACTTCTTCCTGTCGCCCGAGCAATTGACTTACCAAGAGATGTTTTGCCAACGCCCGGAGCACCAACTAAACAAAGAATTGGTCCTTTAAGTTTTCGAATTCGCTGTTGAACAGCTAAATATTCTAGAATTCTTTCTTTAACTTTCTCTAAACCATAGTGGTCTTGATCAAGTATTATCTCTGCCTTACCGATATCGCGCGATATACGACTTCGCTTTCCCCATGGAATAGAAAGAATCCAGTCTAAGTAATTTCTAACAACCGTTGCTTCTGCAGACATAGGACTCATATTTCTAAGCTTTTTAAGCTCAGATATAGCTTTTTCATGGGCTTCAGAAGAAAGCTTTGTGGAGTTAATTTTTTCTTCTAGCTCAGCCAACTCATCCTTTCCATCGTCACCATCTCCTAATTCACGCTGGATTGCCTTCATTTGCTCATTCAAATAATACTCACGCTGTGTCTTCTCCATTTGACGTTTAACTCTGCCCCGAATACGTTTTTCAACTTGCATAACCCCTATTTCACTCTCCATAAGGGTAAAGGCACGCTCTAGACGCTCCGAAACGCTTCCGATTTCGAGCAGTTCCTGTTTTTCTGAAACTTTTGTTGTTAAGTGAGATGCTACAGTGTCAGCTAGTTTACTTGGATCATCTATTTGATTTAATGAAACTAAAACTTCTGGTGGAATCTTCTTATTCAATTTTACGTATTGTTCAAATTGAGAATAAAGAGTCCTTGATAAAGCCTCCACTTCATTAGAATCACTTTCATCTTCATTCATCAACGAACATTCAGCCTGAAAATATTCAGAAGATTCTTGAAAATTATGGATACGTGCACGCGCACCACCTTCAACTAAAACTTTAACTGTATTATCTGGCAACTTTAAGAGTTGTAATACTGAGCCAACCGTTCCTACTAAATGTATATCTTCAGGCGCTGGGTCATCTTCAGCTGCATTCTTTTGAGCAACAAGAAGAATTTGTTTATCTGAATCCATCACCTCTTCAAGGGCACGAACAGATTTTTCACGACCAACAAAAAGTGGAACGATCATATGTGGAAAAACCACAATATCTCTAAGCGGTAGTACTGGATATGTCTGTAAATCTGGTGCTTCAGTCATATTAAAATTATCCAAAAGAATCAAAATAAAAGGACGCGAGAAGAGAAAGCAGAGTCTATAGTTAAGCTTAATCTTGCTTATTTAATATCATGTGGCAAGACCGAAGTCATAGTTCAAGACACAGCATATATCTTTTTAGAGATTTATATCCGCTAAATATAGAAATTTATGCACTTGAACCAAGATCTTCTCTTAACTCAGCATATATATGCAAAGGCTGAGCTCTTCCCTCCACAACTTCTGAATTAATTACAACCTCTTCTACCCCCTCCAGACTTGGAAGATCAAACATTGTATTTAACAAAATAGATTCCAGAATTGATCTCAAGCCTCTAGCGCCAGTTTGGCGAGCAATTGCCTTTCTAGCTATTGAAGTCAGTGCATCTTCAGAAAATGTTAGCCTTACACCCTCCATATGGAACAGTTGTTGATATTGTTTAACTAAGGCATTCTTTGGCTCAGTCAAAATTTCTACCAATGCACCCTGATCCAAATCAGTTAACGTAGAAAGGACGGGAAGCCTTCCTACAAATTCAGGTATCAATCCAAATTTTAATAGATCTTCTGGCTCAACTCCCTTGAGAATCTCCCCTGTCTTCCTGTCGTCTGGTGATCGAACGTCTGCACCAAAGCCTATAGAAGTGCCTTGACCGCGAGCAGCAATCATCTTGTCCAAACCTGCAAATGCCCCACCACAAATAAAGAGGATATTTGTAGTATCAACCTGAAGAAACTCCTGTTGAGGATGCTTACGACCACCTTGAGGAGGAACAGAGGCAACAGTGCCTTCCATTATCTTTAGTAAAGCTTGCTGCACGCCCTCTCCGGACACATCGCGAGTGATTGAAGGGTTGTCTGACTTACGGCTGATTTTATCAACCTCATCTATATAGACTATACCTCTTTGTGCACGCTCAACATTATAATCAGCAGCTTGTAATAATTTTAAAATTATATTTTCAACATCCTCACCAACATATCCAGCTTCTGTAAGAGTTGTTGC
>CAZHAN010000009.1:0-20314 GCA_964530575.1 uncultured Rhizobiaceae bacterium
TTAGATTAGATTGGGATGTTCATTAGTAGCTAGAAAAATATATATTCTTATTTTCAGCTATTAAACCTTTGAATTTTTTATAAAAGATAAGATAATAATGAAATATACTATAATATTATTTATATATGTAATTTTTGTTTTTTCTGGCTGTGCTTCACAGGAACCAACGGAATCACTATCTGATTTGCCTGACCTTTCCCCGGAAGAGGCTCCTATTATCGAGCCTAAAGAGCAAAAAACAGATAATGATGTAGAAGAATTATCTAAAATTCCGGCAGTTACTCTTGTTGAGTTAAACAATCTTACACGAAAAGATGTTGAAAAATTATTAGGTGTCCCAGATTTATATAGAGAGGAAGCAGATGCTCAGGTTCTTTTGTATTCGCAGCGAGCATGTGCACTTCATTTATTTCTATTTCCTCCAAATCCCGGGGCAGTTCCTGTTGTAAAATACACAGAAACTATTCCATCTAAGGCAGAAACCGAATCAGATAAAATCTGTTTCTTAAAACTTTTAGCGCGTATGTCGGAATTATAAAAAATATTATATTGTCTTATTCTTCCAATAGCATAAATCATTAACCTTACAACTTACACAATTTGGCTTCCTAGACTTACAAATATATCTCCCATGTAAAATTAATAAATTATGAGCTTGTTGTTTAAAATTAACAGGCACAACTTTATCAAGTTTTTTTTCTACTTCTAAAGGATTTTTTCCAGTAGCTAGGCCCGTTCGATTTGAAACGCGGAAAACATGGGTATCAACAGCTATTGTAGGAATTCCAAAGGCAACATTTAAAACAACATTTGCAGTTTTTCTACCAACGCCTGGTAATTTTTCCAAATCTTCTCGGGTTTTTGGAACCATTCCGTTATGAATCTCTAATAGAATTTTTGAAAGTTTAATTATATTCTTTGACTTTGAATTAAATAACCCAATTGTTTTAACTAATGCCTTTAACTTACTTTCACCTAAATCGATCATTTGCTTAGGATTTTTAGCAATTAAAAATAAATTTTTTGTTACTTTATTGACGCTTTCGTCTGTTGCTTGAGCTGAAAGCACTACTGCTATCAGTAATGTATAGGAATCATAGTAATTGAGCTCAGTGGACGGATTTGGGTTATTTTTTTCAAGACGTTGAAAAAAATCATTTATCTTTTCTTTTTTCATTTGATATAATTTAATAGGTATTTCTAATTAATAAACTAAAATAATTATAAATATATTATGAATCAACATTCTATTGAATCTCCAGATTTATTTTTTGATGTGGAATTACGTCCATATAGAAGCCTTGGGCCAGTAGGATTTTTTTTATTAATGTTAATAATTGTTAGTGTAAGCTTCATTGCAGGATTATTTTTTGTATCAAAGGGTGCTTGGCCTGTAATGGGATTTTTTGGATTAGATGTTTTAGCTATATATTTAGCTTTTAAGTTTAATTATCGCTCTGGTAAAATAGCCGAATTTCTTCAGCTCACAAATAATGAACTTATTATCACCCGCGTGGAACCATCAGGAAAAACTAACAAATGGAACTTCCATCCAAGTTGGATCAAGGTTCAGATTAAAGAATACTCAAATCAGAATAATCGACTTATACTCTCTTCCCACGGAAATGCGATTCAAATTGGATCTTTTCTTTCTTCTTCAGAAAGACGTGAGATTGCTAACGAACTAAAAAACGCTTTGGTTCGTTGGAAAAAATCTTTAGTTAATTAATCATTTAAACCCAAAACATCCCTCATTCCATAGAGCCCAGGAGATTTTGTTGAAGCCCAGTGAGCTGCTTTAATTGCTCCAAGTGCAAATATATTTCTTGAACTTGCTCTGTGTGTGAGTTCAATTCGCTCGTCTTTACTAGCAAATAGTGCTGTATGGTCACCTACTATATCTCCACTTCGTATAGCATCATATCCAATTGAACCAGGTGAACGAATTTTTGTTTTATCCAGGGGAAAGATCATTACGTCTTCATGGTTCTGCTTTCTAGCATTGGCAATTACTTTTCCTAACATTAGTGCAGTTCCGGATGGTGCATCTAATTTATTCTTGTGGTGTATATCTAGAATTTCTACATCAAATTCAACGCCAAGGGTTGCTGCTGTTCTTTGGACTAATTCGGCTAATAAATTAATTCCTAAACTCATATTTGCTGCTCTGACGATAGCACAATTTTCAGATGCTATAGTGACAAGTGAATCTTGATTTAAGTCAGTTCCAGTTGTTCCAAGAATCCATGCTTTTTGATATTTTTTGGCAAGCATAGAGTGATTTTCAATGGTGGATGGGGAAGAAAAATCAATTACAACATCAGAAAGAGTAAATAATTTTTCAGGGTCACTTGTAATTTTAATCCCAGTTTCTTCTTCACCGAGAATTTCACTAATATCACGTCCTATCCAAGGGCTTTCTGGCATTTCTGTTCCAGTTGAGATATTAGAATTTGGGTCTTCATTGATTGCGGAAAATATTGAACGACCCATCCTCCCAGCACAACCCACAACCCCTATTTGAAGAACGTCCATAATTAGTCCTTTAAGTCATCTAAAAACACTTTTAGCTTTTTAATAAACCCATCAGTTTCTGGATTATTACCTTTTCCTTGGCTAGAGCTATGGAATGCTTCTAACAGTTCTCGCTGTTTTTTGCTCAGATTACTAGGAGTTTCGACATTAACGTGAACATATAAGTCCCCAGATGGAACAGATCCACGCATAGACGGCATCCCTTTGCCCTTTAAGCGAAATTTATGCCCAGCTTGTGTTCCCGCGGGGATTTTTAATTTTGTGCGTGATCCGTCAAGGCACGGAACCTCTATAGTGCCACTTAAGGCTGCGGTAGTCATTGGGAGAGGGACAGTACAATATAGGTTGCGGCTTTGTCGTTCAAATATATGGTGATTTTTTATGGAAAGAAAAATGTAGAGATCACCTGGCTGGCCACCTCTAACTCCAGCCTCACCTTCTCCAGAAAGTCTGATTCGTGTTCCTTCCTCCACTCCTGGAGGTATGGTTACAGATAGTACTTTTTCCTTACTTACCCTTCCAGAGCCACTACAGCCTCTGCAGGGATTTTTAATAATTTGACCAGCTCCCTGACAGGTTGGGCATGTTCTTTCTATTGTAAAAATGCTCTGTTGTGCGTGAACACGTCCAGCTCCATGACATGTTCCGCATGTTGAGGGCGCAGTATCGCCTTCGGCTCCTGAGCCCCCACATTTATTACAATTGATTGTTGAAGGTATTCTAATTTTTGTTTTATTTCCTTTAAATGCTTCTTCAAGCGAGATTGATAAATTATAGCGAACATCTTCTCCGCGATTGCTACTTGTACTTCCTTGACGCTTACCTCGAAATTCGCCAAATAAATCATCAAAAACATCGGCAAATGACGAGCCAAATCCCTGAAATCCTCCACCAAATCCTCCACCCCCGCCTTGGCCTTCAAAGGCGGCAGATCCAAATTGGTCATAAGTGGAACGTTTTTGGTCATCAGAAAGAATTTGATAGGCTTCAGAAACTTCACGAAATTTATCTTCAGCTGTTTGGTCTGAGTTGTGATCAGGGTGATATTCTTTTGCCAAACGTCTATAGGCTTTTTTAATATCGGTAGAACTCGCGTCTTTTCCGACACCTAGTGTTTGGTAATAGTCTTTTGACGCCATATTATGCCTTAGGTTATTTAGATTTATTAAGGCTACGATTTAAAATTATTTTTATATTCTAATAAAAAAAGAGAGTTCATAATTTTTATTATGAATGATTATTAATTTTCCTTAGTTGATTGATCTTCGTCGGCGATTACCTCTTCAAAGTCGGCATCAACTATCTCTTCTCCTTCTGATGCACTGGAATTTGAAGGAGACTGATTTTCATCACCGGTCTCAGTGCTTTTATACATAGCCTCTCCTAATTTCATAGCAGATTGGGCCAAGGTTTCAGTTTTTTCTTTTATTTTTTGATTATCATCCTCGGAAATTGCTGATTTTAGAGCATCAAGATCTTCAGTTATTTTTTGTTTATCCTCGTCTGAAATTTTATCTCCATGTTCATTAAGGTTTTTTTCAGTTGAATGAACTAGTGCATCTGCTTGATTTCTTGACTCAGCACCTTCACGTTTTTCCTTATCTTCCTCAGCATGACTTTCGGCATCCTGAACCATTGAATCTATTTCTGAATCGGATAGACCGCCTGAGGCCTGTATCTTGATCTGCTGTTCCTTGCCTGTACCTTTATCTTTTGCTGAAACGTTCACAATACCATTAGCATCTATATCGAATGTAACCTCAATTTGAGGAACTCCTCTGGGGGCCGGTGGAATTCCAACCAGATCAAATTGTCCAAGAAGTTTATTGTCTTCAGCCATCTCTCTCTCACCTTGAAATACACGTATTGTAACAGCACTTTGGCTATCTTCAGCTGTAGAAAAAACTTGGCTCTTTTTAGTAGGTATTGTTGTGTTGCGGTCAATGAGTTTAGTAAAAACTCCTCCTAGAGTCTCAATTCCTAATGACAATGGTGTTACGTCTAGTAATAAAACATCCTTTACATCGCCTTGTAGGACTCCAGCTTGAATAGCAGCCCCAATAGCAACTACTTCGTCTGGATTAACTCCTTTATGTGGTTCGCGACCAAAGAAATTTTTAACTCGTTCTATGACTTTTGGCATTCGTGTCATACCACCAACTAGCACAACATCGTCAATTTCTGCCGCAGAAAGCTCAGCGTCTTTAAGCGCGGCTTTACATGGAGCAATAGTTTTCTCAATTAGATCATCCACTAAAGCTTCAAGCTTTGCCCTAGTTAGTTTCATAGTTAAGTGCTTAGGGCCTGATGAGTCGGCTGTTATGAAAGGAAGGTTTATTTCAGTTTGAGTTGCACTAGAAAGCTCAATTTTTGCTTTTTCTGCACCTTCTTTTAAGCGTTGGAGTGCAAGTTTGTCGTTCCGTAGGTCTATTCCAGATTCTTTCTTAAATTCATCAGCAAGATATTCAACTAATCTAATATCAAAATCTTCTCCACCTAGGAATGTGTCACCGTTGGTTGATTTTACTTCAAAAACTCCATCGCCTAATTCCAAAATCGATACGTCAAATGTACCTCCACCTAAGTCAAATACTGCAATTGTATGAGAATTACCTTTATCAAGTCCGTAAGCTAGAGCAGCAGCTGTAGGCTCATTAATGATTCGTTTAACATCTAATCCAGCTATTTTCCCTGCATCCTTAGTTGCTTGTCTTTGTGCATCATTGAAATAAGCTGGGACAGTAATAACAGCTTCTGAAACTGACTCACCTAAATACGATTCTGCAGTTTCCTTCATTTTTTGGAGAATAAATGCTGAAGTTTGACTAGGAGCATATTTTTCACCACGAGCTTGAAGCCAGGCATCTCCATTGTCTGCTTTGATTATATTATAGGGGACCATACCAATGTCTTTTTGAGTCATAGGATCATCAAATGTACGACCAATAAGTCTTTTGATAGCAAAAAGTGTGTTTTCAGGATTTGTAACTGCTTGGCGTTTTGCAGCCTGACCAACCAGTCGCTCATCATCTTGTGTAAAAGCTACCATTGAAGGCGTAGTACGTCCGCCTTCAGAATTCTCAATAACCTTCGGGTTTTTACCTTCCATTATCGCAATGCAAGAATTAGTTGTTCCCAGGTCAATTCCAATAATCTTACCCATTTTTGTCCCTATTCTGTGGCAATATCTACTAACCAGGTAGGCACTAGTAGAGATCCCAAACTTTTAGTTGATGCTATGTTGAGGTATATAGGAACAGGTTTAGGGAGGTACAACCTCTTGAACATAAGTTAAAAGACTTATAGGTTAATATGTCAGCTTAACGCCTAGGTTTAGTCTAAATCTAAGATTTTCTGGTCTTTTTTTCAGTATCTTGGGCAATTTTCTCCAATATTCTATAATTTATGGACAGGGACTTCTCCTTTTTCCTTAATTAGGGATAAAAACTAGTATTTGGATAGTTTATATTTATAGGCCTTGGGGTAATTTAAATTAACAAGGATTGCGGATAGATTATGTGGAAAAATTTCGTAAAATTGCTAATTGCTTTTGTTTTCTCTATTTCAGCAACTTCGTTGCTAGCAGAAGATTTTCGTACTGGTAATATTATTGTTTCAGACCCATGGATGAGGGCCACGGCAAAGGCTAATTTTGCCGCTAAAGTTTTTTTTGATTTAGAGCTAGTTGGCGAAAATGAGGACATATTGCTTGGCGCCTCTTCACCTATTGCCGGCGAGGTTGAAATTACAGAGCCAGTTATTATAGATGGAATTTTTCGTACTCTTCGCCATGAACAGGTTTCTATTATACCTGGCTCATACAGACTTCATCCAAAAACCATACATCTAGTCTTAATAAGAGCTCCATTAATTCCTGAGGGTGATAGTGTTAAGGTAATTCTTAACTTTCAGGAAGCTGGAAATTTAGAAATACAGGTTCCTGTAATAGGATTAAGAGCTCCCAATCTAACGGAAATAGATGATGATAATGCTATGTGCAGAGATCAATTTAGGCGACGGCAAAAGTGTTGAGTAAGGATACATTTTATCATTAGTTACTCAGAGTTTTGTTAATTTTTAACTTTCTTCCTCTGAATTTTGAATTTCAGCTTTTTTAGTTACCCCAACCATGGCTGGACGTAGAAGACGGTCAGAAATTAAATAACCTTCTTGAATAACTTCAATTATTGTTCCTGCTTCTTTTTCTTCGTCAACTGTTTCAAATATGGCCTGGTGCAGATTATGATCAAATTTTTCTCCTAAGGGTAATATTCCTTTTATTCCAAAACGCTCCAAGGTAGCCTTTAGGTCGCGTTCAGTCATCTTAACCCCTTCAAGCAATGTCATTAAATCTTTATCTTCAGTTTGCTCAGGTGCGGCTAGCAAAGTACGTTGTAAGTTATCTGCTACTGATACAATTTCTTTAGCAAAAGATGTAATCGCATACTTAGCAGATTCAGATCGGAGTTTCTCAGAGCGGTTTCTTACATTTTCAGTTTCAGCTAATGCACGCAACAACTGGTCTTTTAACTCTTCAATTTCATCTTCAACTTGATCAGTTTCAAAGGAATCTAAAGGAGCATCTTGATTATTCTTATCCTCCCCATGCTCTGATAAAGGCTCCTTAGTATCTCCAGGTTTTTGATTTTCTTTATCCATCGTTATTCTTTCTGTTTATTTATCCAGATAATCTACTCATTACTTTTGCTGTGTAATCAACCATTGGAATAATCCGTGCATAATTGAGTCTGGTTGGTCCAATCACGCCTATTGCTCCAACAATATTTTCATCTGAATCAGCATATGGTGCTACAACCATAGAACATCCAGTCATATCGAATAATTGGTTTTCAGAACCTATATAAATTCTAACACCTTCTGCGCTATCAGTAAGATCAAGCAATTCCAATAGATCTGTTTCTGCTTCAAGAATTCCAAATAATTTTCGTAATCTTTCAAGGTCTTGCTCAGCTCGAACGTCATTAAGAAGTTTAGATTGACCTCTTATTATGAGAGCCCTTGGACCTTTTCCTCCTCCCCAAGTTGCAAGTCCTTCCTTCACAATTCGAGAAGTAATTTCATCTAATTCAGCTCTATGTTCGTCTATTTCTTTTTGAACATCGTCTCTAGCTTCAGAAAAGGTTCTTCCAGATAGCCGGGATACAAGATAGTTCGATGCCTCTTTTAGTGTTCCAGCAGGTATTCCATGTGGTATTTCAATTATGCGATTTTCTACAGCACCACTTTCAGTGACTAAAATGACCAATGCTCTTCCTGGTGAAAGATTAACAAATTCAATGTGTTTTATTTGGGTATTTTTTTTAGGAGCGACTACTAATCCAGCACACGAAGAAAGGCCCGATAACATTTCAGAGGCGTCTCTTAAGATATCGGGCATGCTTTTTCCTTGAGAAATACAATTTGCCTCTATTGCAGCACGTTCTTCAGGGGATGGATTCCCGATTTCTAATAAACCATCTACAAAAAACCGAAGCCCTGCGTCCGTAGGCATCCTGCCGGCTGATTTATGAGGAGCAAATAACAAACCTGCAGCCTCCATCTCAGCCATCACATTTCTTATGGATGCTGGAGAAAGGTTAATGTTGAGGCGGTTTGCCAATGTTTGAGATCCAATTGGTTCTCCAGTCTCAACATAGGCATCCACTATATGACGGAAAATTTCTCTTGATCTGTTATTTAATTCATGAATCATGTTTGTTGTCACTAATAGTTATAATCAGAATATGTAGGTCTGGTTTAGCACAACGTCAACGGACTAGACCACGGATCTATAGAAGTTTAGAACAATGATTGTTTATCCATATATTGGAGAGTTATATGCGCCCTTCAGGACGAAAGCCTAGCGATTTACGTGAGATATCCTTAGAAACAGGAGTTTCAATGCACGCAGAAGGCTCATGTTTGGCTAGATTTGGTAATACTCATGTTTTATGCACCGCCAGCGTTGAGGATCGAGTGCCTCCATGGATGCGAAACGCTGGGAAAGGCTGGATTACTGCAGAGTATGGTATGCTTCCCCGTTCTACTTCAGAGAGGATAGATAGAGAGGCTTCTAGAGGAAAACAAACTGGCCGTACCCAAGAAATTCAAAGGCTTATTGGTCGAAGCCTTAGGGCAATTGTAGATTTTGAATTATTAGGCGAACGTCAAATAAGGATTGATTGTGATGTTTTGCAAGCCGATGGTGGTACTCGTACAGCCGCGATCACCGGCAGTTATGTTGCTCTTCATAAGGCGATAGATGGATTAATTAAGTCAAAAAAAATATCTTCAAATCCAATAATTTCTCAAGTTGCTGCCGTATCATGTGGAATTTTTGATGGCGTTCCTCTTTTAGATCTTGATTATGCTGAAGATTCTAGAGCAGAGGTAGACGCAAATTTTGTAATGACATCAGAAAAGTTAATAATCGAAGTTCAGGCTACTGCTGAATCAGAGCCTTTTCCTAGAGATGAATTTTCTAAACTCCTTGATCTTGCTGAAGAGGGTATCAGTGAAATTGTTAAACTTCAGACTAAAGCGCTTAGCGATTAATTAATGAATAATATTTTTCGTAAGTTTCAAGATAGCAAAATTGTTGTTGCCAGTCATAATCCAGGAAAAGTTATCGAAATTAAGGATTTATTCAAACCATTTCAAATTAAAACTATATCTTCTTCTGAGCTTTTTCTTCCTGAACCTGAAGAAGATGGTTTAACCTTTCTTGAGAATGCTCGCATTAAAGCAAAAACAGCATCATCATTATCAAAATTACCTGCATTAGGTGACGATTCAGGTCTTGTTGTGGAGGATTTGGATGGAGCACCTGGTATTTATTCAGCTAGATGGGCTGGGTTAAATAAGAATTTTTATAATGCTATGCATCTAGTTTGGGAAAAATTAGGCGGATTTGAGAAGAAATTTATTAAGGATAAACCTAAAGCATATTTTTCATGTGCATTAGTGCTTGCATGGCCAGATGGACACACTGAAGAATTTGAGGGATTTGTTAATGGATTTATTGTATGGCCTCCTAGAGGGGAAAATGGCTTTGGTTACGATCCCTTTTTTATTCCAGATGGATTCAATAAAACATTTGGTGAAATTGATCCTGAAGAGAAACACGCAATTAGTCATAGATCAGAAGCTTTTAAGAATCTTATAGATGGCTGTTTTAAAGACTGATCCTAGATTTGGAATATATATTCATTGGCCTTATTGTGAGTCAAAATGCCCATATTGTGATTTTAATAGTCATGTACGAGATGCGGTAGAGCAAGATCGGTGGCTTTCTGCTTATTTGACTGAGCTAGATTCAGCCCTAACATTTTATGGAAAAATTAATATAGACACTGTTTTTTTTGGAGGAGGAACTCCATCATTGATGGAGCCGTATTTAGTTGAATCTATTTTACAAGGTATTAAAAGTAGGTTTGGTTTTCAGGAAAATGTTGAAATTACTCTTGAAGCAAATCCTTCTTCATCAGAAGTAAGTAAATTCAAATCTTTATATAAAGCAGGTATAAATAGATTGTCACTTGGAGTTCAATCATTCGATGATGAAGCTTTAAAATTTTTGGGCCGAAAACATGATGCAAATATAGCACGAGATGCATTATCCGCAGCTCTTGAGGTATTTCCTCGGACATCTTTTGATTTGATTTATTCTCTTCCTGGACAATCAAACTCTTCCTTGAAAAAAGAATTATCTGAGGCACTTTCATATGGAGCAAAGCATATTTCTGCCTACCAACTGACGCTGGAGACTGGAACTCCATTTTTCTATTTAGCGCAACGAGGAAAGTTAAAGCTTCCAAGGGATGAGGTGGCAGCAGACCAATATGAAATTGTTCAAGATCTATTTTATAAAGCAGGACTAAAGTCATATGAAATATCTAACTATGCAATATTAGGAGAGGAGTGTCGTCATAATTTATTATATTGGAGGTCATTGGATTGGATAGGTGTTGGTCCAGGTGCTCATGGAAGGAAAACTTCAAAGAAAGGAAGAATTGCAACTACCCAACATAGAAGTCCAGAGCAATGGATTTCAGCAGTTGAATCAGGCTTTTCAGGAATAGAATCTTCAGTTTACCTTAAAAAAAATGAAATTTATGAAGAATTTCTCTTGATGGGACTGCGCCTTAAAGAGGGTATTGAGGATTCAAAATTTCAGGCGCTAACAGGCACTGGTATTGAGGAGTCTTTTGGTAAGATTCTTTTTGAATTTGTAAAAGCTGGATTACTTGAATGGGATGGAAAGAGGCTTAGTGCATCGGATTCAGGGAGATTAGTTCTTGATGCATTAGTATCAAAGCTATCTATTAAGATATCTGGGGTCCAATAATTTAATTTACTTCAAAATTTGTTGGGGGTGGGTCTAAAACAACTAATCCGTCCTCTCTTACTTCTATTATTGCAAGTCCGCGTTCAACAATGCCATTTTGTTGGAATCTAAATATACCATCTATCCCCTTAAATCCACTTGGAGATGTAATTGATTTATCGCTGAAATCACTGTTGTAATCTCGTATAAGTATCGAGACTAATGCAACTGCATCATAGGCAAGAGAGGCTATTCTTGGGGGTTTGTATCCAAAGGTTCTGGAAAATTTATCAACAAATTGTTGGGTAAATTTTGGAGGTGGCGCTGCGAACCAGCCACCTATTAATGAAGGCTCTTTAACAAGACTTGGATCATCCCAAAGACCTGTTCCAAGAAATTGGATTTTTTCTGGATCAATATCAAAAAAAGGTAATAGGGGAGCAATTTGTCTCAATGCACCTCCACCTTCAGGCAACATCACAGCTTGAAACGGAGGTTCGCCAAACGTGTCTCTCCCTTCAAGAAGCGCAAGACCATTGTTATCTCCTCTAGATCTTAACGCTCTTCGTTGGGCAAATAATTGGTCTCTACGAATTTGATAATTAGCTAATTTTTCAACAGCATCCATTGCGCTTGGTGCATCAGGTAAGTAGAAAGTTACATCACTTAAAGTGCTACTAGTATTTATTGTTGACAATCTTAGTGCATCTACAACAGAAATTCCGTAGGGTGTTTCGGGTGCTAAAATTGCAAATCTTTCTATCCCCTTTGAAGTTGCATATGAAATAACACGATCAACTTCTTGTTGAGCTAGAAATGCTAACAAATATACTCCATTGCCAGCAACATTAGGATCTGTTGAAAAAGCAACTATATTTATATCTCTATTTTGAGCAGGCAGTGCTGCTGCTGCAACAGATTCACTAAATACTGGGCCAAGTAATAGTTGAGCACCTTCTTGTAATGCTATTTCAGCAGCTACACTGGCAGCTGAGCTGGTTCCCTTAGTATCTTTTGGAATTAAGATTAATCTTTCACTACCAAAGTCATGCAAAGCAAGCGTGGCTGCATCAAGCATCGATCTTCCCAAGGCTTTTTCAACTCCAGAAAGCGGGAGTAGTAACCCAATTCGGATAGGTCCTTTTTCAGATGGAGGATTGAGTTCAAGTGGTATTTGTTTAGTTGTGCGTGCTTGAAGTGCTGGATTAGTTGATTCTGGAATTAATTTATTAGGAGGTTCTGGAGGTAAATTAGTAATAATTTGGCTCTTATCTTCAGGTGGATTTACAACAACTGTTGGTCCGGTGCATCCTGAGACTACCAATGCCAACACAATAACCAATAAATTAAGAAATATGCTTTTGAAATAGGATTTTATTAGAAAAGATTGGTTTGAAATTGTCATACAAATATCCTAGAGATACAGACCCTAATCCCGACTCCAATTATAGGCAACAGTCCAATTATTCACCTCGGGGCCATCTTTCAGCAGGTCTTTATATTGTTGCAACTCCTATTGGCAATCTCGATGATATTACACTTAGGGCAATAAATATCCTTAAAGAATCAGATATCATCGCCTGTGAAAATGTCCGAACTACTTCAAAGTTATTGATTCGGCTTAATATTAAAGCAGTAACATTGCCTTACCACGAACGTAATGAGGCCAAATCAATCCCTAAAATAGTAAAACGTATTGAGAATGGACAAGCCGTTGCTTTAGTTTCTGAGGCAGGAACACCTCTAGTTTCTGACCCAGGCCACAAACTTATTTCAACTGTTATAAGTAAAGACTTGCCCGTAATCCCCATACCTGGGCCTTCATCAGTAATTGCAGCTTTAATTTCAGCAGGTTTGCCAACAGATAAGTTTATGTTTGTGGGTTTTTTACCAACCCGCTCAGCTGCAAGAAAAAAATTTCTTTCAACTTTATCTTCAATAGATACAAGTATAGTTTTTTTTGAATCTCCAAGAAGAATAGCAAGTACTTTGTTAGATATGGTCAAGGTGTTTGGAAACCGAGACGCAGTTATTGCTAGGGAACTTACAAAAAAGTTTGAGCAATTTAATAGGGAAAAACTAGAGTTTCTGGCAGATTATTACAAGGATACGCCTAATCCTAAAGGAGAAATAACAATAATTGTTGGTCCGCCTAGCTATGAGAATCTAAAATCTGAATATAATATTCATGAAATGATGTCTACTGAATTAGTTGATGGAGTTAGAGCTAGAGATGTAGTAGATAAAATTGCTAGCATTACAGGCGCTTCTAGGCGTGAAGTATATGAAATAGCAAATAAAATTAAATCTGGTTCTGAGAATTAATAATCCAAATAATTACAATGTATACATTCAGTGCTAATGTGTATCTAAAATATTCGCTTTCCATGGGTGTTTGATCGATAGAATCATGCGTTACCTAAAGGCATATTAGTCGCCAAAATAACTTTTAGGTACTTTACTTACACCTACAAGCCATAGATCTTGGGTTAATTATCAGGTTATAATGAATTAATATCCAAACACCTTAACCCGGAGGCTTTGATGCATCCAAAATTAATTAGACGATGTCTTACTAACAGAGGCTTAATACTAGTTATGATAACTGCACCTTTGAGTCTTGGAGGTTGTGCTCCTATGGTTGTTGGAGCAGGTGCAGCTCTTGGTGTAGCTGTGGTTCAAGAGAGGAGCGTAGGTAATGCTATTGATGATACACAGATAACTATACGTGTAAATCAAGGCCTCTTAGAGGCAGAAAGTGGGTTATTTACAAAGGTAGCAGTTGAGGTTGTTGAAGGCCGAGTGCTTCTTACTGGGGCAGTTCCAGAGGCAGAAGATAGAGTTGAGGCTGTAAGAATTGCATGGAAAGTAAATGGAGTTTCAGAGGTTTTAAATGAAGTACAAATTGCCGATAGAGGGGGCATTACGGCATATGCAAACGATGTTCGTATTTCTAGCCAACTTCGCCTCCGTCTTTTAACTGATAGAAGTGTTAGTGATATTAACTATTCCATTGATACAGTTAATGGAGTTATTTATTTGATGGGCATTGCTGTGAGTCAAGAAGAGCTGGATACAGTTATTGGATATGCTAGAGGTATTTCTGGGGTTACGGAGGTAGTAAGCCATGTGCTTAATTCTGATGATCCTCGAAGAAACTAATTAGAATAACCTAGGATAAAATTATGTCTTTGCGGGTCGCTATCCAAATGGATCCCATTGAGACAATTTCTCCCGACTTAGATAGTACTTTCTTATTAGCTTCTGAGGCAAATAAGCGTGGCCATACGATTTATCATTATTTGCCCAGTATGCTTACTTTAAGAGATGGGCATGTTTCGGCAAAAGCTCAAAGACTTTCTGTTAATTCTAGATTAAGTCTTGGTAACAACTTTGAAGTGCTAGATTTTTCAACGGTTGATGTTGTTTTAATGAGACAAGATCCGCCTTTTAACATGAGCTATATTACTGCAACACACATCCTACAACACATTCAACCTCATGTTTTAATTATTAATGATCCTGGTTCAGTTAGAAATTCTCCTGAGAAACTATTTGCCATGGGTGTAAAGGATTTGATGCCCCCTACAATTATTACCTCTGATTTAGACGAAATGATCAGATTTCGTAATGAGTTTAAAGATATAATTGTCAAACCTCTATATGGAAATGGAGGAGATAGAATCTTCCATATTACAGAGAGCGATGAAAATTTTAATTCACTTATTGATTTTTTTCATTCTATTGATAACGAGCCAATAATAATTCAAAAATATTTAGCTGAAGTACGTAATGGGGATAAAAGAATTATATTGATAGATGGAGAGCCAGTAGGTGCTGTTTCGCGAGTACCTCCTAAGGGGGATGCTAGATCCAATATTCATGTTGGTGGGACTGCAAAAAGAGCAAGTCTTAATGATAGGGATCGTGAAATATGTTCTGTTTTAGGGCCAATGCTTCAAAATCAGGGATTATTGTTAGTAGGAATCGATGTTATCGGACAGTATCTTACTGAAGTAAATGTTACTTCACCCACAGGCCTCCAAGAAATTAATAGATTTGATAATGTTTGTTTAGAATCGAAAGTTTGGGATTCTATTGAACAAAAACTTCAATTTAGAGATTTAATATGAAAAACACTATGAATATATTAGAAATGAAGAATCGTTTAAAGAAAATTATTGAGAAACGATCTCTGAAGAGAGGTGAATTTACTCTAGCTTCTGGAAGAAAAAGTAATTTTTATTTTAATTTAAAAGAAACAATTTTTTATCCTGAATCATCACTTTTAATAGCTGACTTAATGGTTGAACAAATTGGAAGAAATTTTCCCAAGTATGTGGGCGGTCTTGAAATGGGGGCTGTCCCCCTAGCTGCTTATGTAGGATTAAGAAGTGAACAGCTTGGAAAGCCAATACAACCATTTTTTGTTCGTAAGATTGCAAAAGACCATGGAACTCAAAGAAGGATAGATATTGATCTTATTCCAGGTTCGCGAGTAGTGGTACTGGAGGATGTTACCACAAGTGGTAATTCAGCAATAATTGCAACACAGGCAGTTAGGGATATAGGTTGTGAGGTTGATACGGTCGTCACTCTACTTGATAGGCAAGAAGGAGCTAGGAAAAGTCTTAGTAAAGAAGGTATAGAATTGCAGGCAATTTTTGAAGCTGAAGATTTTAATTTAATTAGTTAATTGTTTAGGAATAAAATTTTTAAAAATATTCAGGAAAAGATTTACTTAAATTTTCCTTGATTCTTTCAATTATTGATTTATCCATATCTGGTCGAATAAAAATTTCACCCGTTACCTTTTCATATAAACTAATATATTTTTTACTAAATTCATTTAAGGTCTCAGTTGGTATATTTGGTATAGAATCTTTGTAAGGGTTACACCGTTCGCTTATCCATAAACGAAGAAATTCTTTATCAAGACTGTCTGGTTCTTTTTTTTCGTCCATTCTTTTTGAATAGGATTCTGCTATCCAATATCTGCTCGAATCTGGAGTATGAACTTCATCTGCAACCTTAATATTTCCAGAACTGTCAATCCCAAACTCATATTTTGTATCGACTAATATTAATCCATTTTTTGCTGCAATTTCTCGACCTCTAGAAAACATCTCTAGGCTTTTTGAAGCTAATTCATCCCACGTATTCTGAGTAAGAAGGTTTTGTTTAACTATTTCAATAGGGGTAATGGGGAGGTCGTGTCCATCAGGTCCAGAATCCTTAGTAGTAGGTGTTAAGATTGTTTCTGGAAGTTTCTGATTTTTAACAAGTCCTTCTGGGAAGTTAATCCCATACATTTCTCTAGTTCCTTTATTGTATTTCGGCCATATACTCGTCTCTGTTGAGCCAGTCATGTAATCTCTTATTACCATCTCAACTGGTAGCATGTTGAGACGCTCTACTACTGTAATATTAGGATCTGGGATTTCTAGAACACAGTTGTTGCATAGGTCAGAAGTCGCATTAAACCAAAAAGATGCAGTTTGAGTTAAGACTTGTCCTTTAAAGGGAACGGAAGCTAAGACCTTATCAAAAGCTGATTGCCTGTCAGTCGCGATCATTATTGTTCTTCCGTCAGGCAAGTCATATGAATCACGGACTTTTCCCCGCCGAAACCCTGGAAGCATGGGCAGGGTAGCATCAGTGAGTGTTGACTCTAGGTAAGTTGGATAATCAGTCATAACTATAAAATATTAGTTAAAATACAATTAATTAAAAATTATAATATCAAATAAATCTAAGATCTACGTAAAGCAACAGTTTTATTAGTTTCTTTTTTTAAACCATATATATTCAGCCGTGTCTGGTAAATATTATATATTATTCAATAACTTGGTTGAATTATCCTATTTTAGCCTAAATTATCTTTTTATATAGTTTTAAATAGGTATGGAGTATTCACAGTTCTGTTATGCTATTGTTATATAAAACTAAAAATGTTTAGAAGATGAATTCACTCTCTAAAGACCAATCGACACCCTCCCCCGAGCTTTTTAAGCTTTTGAAAGATATCATCGATGATAATGGTGATGATGAGCAACAAATTGCTATGTTGATGAGGAAGGTTTTGAAGAACCATCTTTTAGATGGCAGAGCTGTCATTAGAGAAAGATTTGAGAATGGAAAGTTACCTGGAAAAGATGCGGCAAGAGAAATAGCTTCTTTAGTGGATGATTTAATAAGAGTTTTATACAGAATTGCAGTTGATCATTCATATCTTAAAACTAATCACAATGAAAACATTGATCATTTGAGTGTAATCGCCGTTGGTGGATATGGTAGAGCAGAGATGGCTCCGTTTTCTGATATTGATTTATTATTTTTACTTCCGATAAAACAAAGCTCCTGGTGTGAGAAATTAGTTGAATATCTACTTTATGTTTTATGGGATTTAGGACTTAAGATTGGACATTCTACCAGGAATATTTCTGAATGCATTAGTCTCTCAGAAAATGACTTTACGATTCGTACTTCAATTTTAGAGGCACGATATATTTGTGGAGATCAACAGTTATCTCTTGAGCTTCGAAAAAAGTTTAAAGAAAAATTTTCTTTAAATACAGGACCTAGTTTTGTTGAAGCAAAATTACAGGAAAGGGATAAAAGACATTTACGTTTAGGGGATTCCAGATATTTAGTAGAGCCAAATGTTAAAGATGGAAAAGGCGGGCTCCGTGACCTCCATACATTATTTTGGATTGCAAAATATCTTTATAATGTTGAGGACATTGCAGAATTAGTTGATTTAGATGTTTTTACTCTAAATGAATTAAAGCGCTTTTCTAAAGCTGAAAATTTTTTATGGGCTGTTCGTATTCAGCTTCACATGCTTGCTGGAAGAGCTGAAGAGAGGATTACATTTGATTTTCAGTCAGATTTAGGAAGTTATCTAGGATATAAAGCCCATATTGGCACTCAGGCCGTTGAACGGTTTATGAAGCATTATTATTTAAATGCCAAGGAAGTTGGTGATTTAACTCGTATTTTTTGTGCAATTTTGGAAGATCGTCATAGGCCAACAAAAAAATTTGGAATTTTTAGAAGAGAATCGAAACCTCAAACTGTTGGTCCCTTCATTATAAATAGAATGCGGGTGGATGTTAATAATGAGAGAATTTTTGAAAAGGATTCTATTAATCTTCTGCGTCTTTTTCATCTTGCACAAGAACGTTCTATAGATATTCATCCCAATGCACTTAGGCTTGTTACACAAAATCTAGGTCGAGTTGATCATGAGCTTAGAGATAATAAAGAAGCCGGAAAATTATTTATTGAAATACTTACTTCAAGAAAAGATCCTGAAAAAACTCTTAGAAGAATGAATGAATCTGGAGTTCTAGGAAGATTTTTACCAGATTTTGGTCGTGTTGTCGCTCAGTCTCAATATGATATGTACCACGTTTATACTGTTGATGAGCATACTATTCGAGCTATCGGTATTTTATCTGAACTAGAAAATGGAAATTTAGCTGAAGAGCATCCATTGTCAGATAGGATCGTTAATCAGATACTTTCACGGCGTACATTGTATCTTTCAGTGCTTCTCCATGACATTGCTAAGGGTCGTGGTGGTGACCACTCGGTGCTTGGAGCAGAAGTAGCACAAAAAGTTGGGCCATTTTTAGGACTTGAAAACGAAGAAACCGAAACCGTAGCCTGGCTAGTTTTGCACCATTTAGATATGAGTCGTACCGCATTCCGAAGAGATCTAAGTGATCCAAAAACAATATCCGATTTTTCAGAGTTAGTGCAGAGTCCTGAAAGATTAAGGCTACTTCTGATTCTTACGGTTGTAGATATCAGGGCAGTTGGACCTGGTCGTTGGAATGGATGGTCAGGCCAATTACTTAGAGATTTATATTATCTTTCTGAGGAGAAAATGGCTGGAGGGGATTCTTTGGCGGGAAGTAATAAAGATCGTGTAGAAAAGTCAAAAAAATTGCTAGCAGATAGACTCAAAGTTTGGGGAATAGAAGAAAAAAAATCATACATTAGTAAATTTTATCCTAATTATTGGGCAACTTTTGATTTAGAATGTCAGGAGCGACATGCCAATTTCCTTCGTAAATTTAAAACTAAATCAGGCGTTCTTGAAATTGATGCTCGAGTCGATAAATTTCGTGCAGTAACAGAACTTACAATATATACGAGTGATCATGCAGGCCTGTTTGCTGGTATAACTGGGGCAATGGCAGTTAGTAGAGTCAATATTGTAAGTGCAAGGATAATTACCACTAAAGATGGAATGGCTCTTGAAAGCCTTTGGGTGCAGGGTCCTGACGGAGCACATGTAGATGGAAGTGAAACTATTCACAGGCTTAAAAATACAATAGAGCAAGTACTTACTAGTCAAATTTTACCTATAGAGATCATTAGTAAAGATAAGGATCAATTTGGCAGAACCCATGTATTTACTGTAGAGCCAAGGGTGCTTGTGGATAATAATGCAAGTGATTCCCATACAGTTATTGAAGTAAATGGTCGTGATCGTCGTGGATTATTGCATATGATCACTAAGGCCCTACTTGAGTTTGGAGTTACAATATCAAGCGCAAGAATTGCAACATATGGTGAACGAGCAGTCGACGTTTTTTATATACAAGATTTAATCGGTTATAAGATTACATCTGAAGTTCGTTTAAAGAAATTAAGAGCAATTTTAATGGAAATTCTTGAAAGTAATATTGCTTATAATAAAATACTAATTCCAGCAGATCATGCTTCTGCTGATAGATAGATTGAGTTAATTTAAACATAGAACAATAAAGAATACATTGAACTTCTTTCGTGCAATAGCAACAGTTAGTGGATTAACCATGATGAGTAGAATCATGGGATTTATTAGAGATCTTCTAATTGCAGCTTTAGTTGGCCCTGGAATGATAAGTGATGCATTTTTTGTAGCATTTAAAATTCCTAATTTATTCCGTAGGATGTTTGCAGAGGGTGCTTTTTCAGCTGGTTTTGTTCCAATATTTTCTTCAATTTTAGAAAGGTTAGGAAAAGATTCTGCTCAAAAATTTGCTGAAGAATCCCTCGTTTTTCTTTGTATTGTCTTAGGCATATTGATTGCCTTATTTGAAATATTTATGCCAATAGTAATGCTTGGCCTTGCCCCAGGATTTATAGCAGATCCTGAAAAATTTGAACTTACAGTTACACTTTCTAGGATAACCTTTCCTTATCTTTTGTTTATCTCACTCGTATCACTCTATGGAGGAGTGTTAAATAGTGTTGGGCGTTTTGCAACTGGAGCAGCTACGCCGATTCTTCTAAATATCTCTCTTATTGGGGCTCTTCTTGGTTTTAGAGATTTATTGCCTACATCTAGTCACGCACTTGCTTGGGGGGTCGCGGTCGCGGGAGTAGCCCAACTTATTTGGATGATTTATGCAACAGCTAAAGCAGGTTACGTTCTAAAATTAAGACTTCCAAGAA
>CAZHAN010000010.1:0-11686 GCA_964530575.1 uncultured Rhizobiaceae bacterium
AGTTGGTGTGCTTGCTGAAGGGTGGGATAATCCACATTGCAATATTATTGTTCATTTAAGGCCCACACTTTCAAAAGTCCTTTGGGGGCAATCAGTAGGGAGAGGGTTAAGGTCCGCTAAAAATAAAGAAAAGTGTATTGTAATAGATGTAAGCTCTAATTGGAGTACTTTTGGGCCGGTAGAAAAACTTCAATGGAGTCTCTGGAGTCATAGAAAATCCTACTTCCAATATAAGAACAGATTAAATTGGATTGGACAGCAACAAACTGGTGAGGAAAATGAAGAAACTTACCTTCTTTGCACTAATAAGCTGCCTAACAAACTTCGATGCTCGTATATTTACAAAAAAAACCCACTTAGCGATAGCGCGTGCCCACTTTGTGGATCTTTCTCAGCCATAGATATTTATAGGGAACAAAATCTAAATAGTGATCTAAATGAAACAGGATTGCACCAGCTTTTCTTCAAGCGTGTTGAAGCAGTTTACGAAAAAATGGACCTTTCCGTTTGGGACAGCCTCGGTGATCTTGCTTGGAAAAATTCAGATCCAAAAGAAAAAGTATTTCTTTCGTTTTGTATGGCCTTTCAGAAGGTGTCTGGTGAACCTACCGAATCTGAATCTGAATTTTGGAATATTGCTCTCAGCACAGAAGCACAAATTCGTAGTTACTTAGTTGAAAAAAATATTCAAATAGTAAAAGAAGAGGAGTTTGAATATTCCCTTATAGCCGACGGGATTCATGGTGGAAAAAAAATACGAACAGTGCAATCAAACTATGGGGTCTCTCTTTGTGGTGGTGTATTCCAAACTCATGACTTGATTGAAATTGAAAGAAAATATCAGAAAGCTTTAAAAATAGCAGAAAGACTTGTCATAATGGGGTGCTCAAAAAAAGACAACCTTCCTTACTTCAATGCTGCAGAATATTTGGCAACAAAATTATCTTCATAGTAATGAAAACCCTGATTGGTCAATTAAAACAATTGGCACATATATATTCAGCGACACCACCTCTGCCAGGAATACTAACTTTAACTAATCTTCCAGATTTGTCATACCACACCTCAGCATCGTAATCACCTTGAAAGGTAAATTTATCAGTTAAATGCTCATTGTCGTCAATATTTATTGTTTCCTCACCATCTGCAATTACCTGAGCATTGTACAATTCACCGCTTACAGGATCTAAAAAACGTTCACCAACTAAAATATTCATATCCCAAAGATTTAAAATAAGTGTGTCAATTTTTTCAATAAATTTTCCTTCTGGAGACTGTATAAAAAGACTATTATTTTTTTTAGATAAAGAAATTTCATTAACAGTACCATTAACTTCTGTAGTGCTATCAAAATTAATAACTTCTCCATTTTCTTGTTTTTCAATTGATGTGTGTGAAAGATTTAAAACGGTAACAAATAAGACTTTAACCTGAATTCTTGTTGAAGTAGTTACAGAAAGATAATTGTCAATTTTATCAAAAGTTATTGTCTGTTCGCCAATTTTTTTATCATTACTGAAAATATTATATTCAATTTTATCACCATAAATATCATTAAAATTATTAGATAATGATATTTCGGGAGGAATTAAAAAGAAAAAACAAGAAAATATTATTACTAGTTTATGAATGCAAAGTGATTTTTGAGTTATAAACATCTACAATTTTTTACCAATTTATTAATAATCTATACTAATCAATGGTCGGGGAGAGAGGATTCGAACCTCCGACCCTCTGGTCCCAAACCAGATGCGCTGCCAGACTGCGCTACTCCCCGAAATTAATAGATTATTATGAATTGGTACCATCACCAACAAAGATATCCAAGAACAAATTAAAAAAACAGGACAAAACTATTCACTAATAACAAAAAACCGATGAATTACTAAATCTCCAGCTTTAATATTATGCTTGGATGTAATTCCAGCATTTAACTCTAAAACAGCAATGGCCGGTGCCGAGGAAGGAATTGCAGCTCTTGATTGGGGAATAGTTCTTTCTTCAATATTCAAAATATATCCATCTCTAGAAATAAAGATCATATCTAAAGATAAAAATGTGTTTGCCATCCACATAGTAATATATTGAGGACTTGAATATTTAAATAACATACCAGCATTTGCTGGTAACTCCCGTCTGTACATCAATCCAAGAGCACGCTCTTCAGAAGAATCTGCAATCTCAACAAGAAAAATATGTTTTTCACCATTACTATTTGTTATTATCAACTCTTCTTTATCGGACATATCAATATTTTGAGACTCGGATATATCATCACATCCCAAAACAAAAATAATGCCCATAGTCAAAGACAAACAAGTAAGAATACGTAAGGATTTAAAATATTTGATCATAATAATCGGCCTTAAAAACATAAAATAATAATCATTTTTATTATTAATATGCTATTAATAAATAAATCTTCACTAGGGGGAGCCTAAAGGAAGGCTGAGAGGCTCAATTTGAGCGACCCTATTAACCTGATCCGGATAGTGCCGGCGTAGGGATGGTGCTAATGAATGAAAAAATATTTAACTATATAGCCCAAAGAGATGCACCAGATGTCTTAATAAATGACATCAATATAAAACTCAACGATAAACTCATCTTTGATAAATTAAATACCAAGTATCTAAAAGGGCAATGGACATGTATTTTAGGTCCAAGTGGTTGCGGTAAATCAACTCTACTAAAATCAATCGCAGGAATAATTCATCCTGAATCAGGTTTTATTTCGGATGAAAATAAAACCTCTCTTAGAGGAAAAGTCTCATGGATGGATCAAAAGGACTTATTGGTACCCTGGCTATCAGTTCAAAAAAATATTGAAATTGGATATCGCTTAAGAGGGGATATTATTGATAGTAAGATATCAGAACAACTTATCGAAGAAGTGGGTCTTAAAGAAAGTAAGGATTTGCTTCCCGATGTTCTCTCCGGAGGAATGCGGCAACGAGTAGCCTTAGCTCGTACTTTAATGGAAAACAAACCATTAGTATTAATGGATGAACCTTTTTCAGCCGTTGACGCAATTACAAGATCTAAATTGCAGGCCTTGGCAGCAAATCTCCTTAAGGGACGGACAGTTATTCTTGTAACACACGACCCCTGGGAAGCACTACGACTCGGAAATCGTATATTAATTATTAATAATAAGGATTTTACTAAATCTGAATATAAATTTGAACTTGATGAAGAACGTCCTCGAAATTTATCAAACAGAACTGTTGCAACTTTAGCGAACAAGCTACTAGAACAGCTTGAAGAAGCTTCATCATGAAAATTTCCTATATATTAAGATTTTTAATAGGTACAGGAATATTCTTTGCATGTTGGCAAATTGCTATTTTGATAACAAGTATTGAATCATATTTATTGCCAAGCCCTTTTTCTGTTTTAGAGGCATGGTGGTTCAATAAATACTACCTTGTAAAACATGCCAGTGTAACTGCAATAGAAATTATTCTAGGCTTAACCTTTGGTACATTTCTTGGTTTATTTAGCGCAATCCTTATGTCCACAATTAAGTCTATCAGAAGATTTCTCATGCCAATATTGGTTGTTACTCAAGCAATTCCGGTTTTTGCTATAGCCCCACTGTTAGTTCTTTGGTTTGGATATGGAATGACATCTAAGATTGTTATGGCCACAATCATTATATATTTTCCAGTCGCAAGCTCATTTGTAGATGGTATACGCCGAACAGAAATTGGATGGCTTGAGATGGCAAAAGTTATGACTGGAGGAGATCGACAGTGGTCAATTCTATGGCATGTTAGAATTCCAGCTGCTTTACCCTCACTATCAACAGGTATTCGAGTAGCAACAGCAGCAGCGCCAATTGGGGCAATTGTTGGCGAATGGGTAGGTTCAAGTGCCGGTTTAGGCTATGCAATGTTGCACGCAAATGCCCGAATGCAAATTGATATAATGTTTTCAGCACTTTTTACCCTTGGAGTTATGTCAATTATTCTCTATTTTTCAGTTGATTGGTTTTTAAAACGATTAATCTCATGGCAATCTGAAACTGATTCTGGATTAAATAAAATAAAATAAAATAAAATGAAAAATATATTCTTTAAAATTACAATTCTATTTTTTGCATCTCTACCATCATCAGTTTTGGGTCAAGAATCCTTCACTGTCCTTCTTGATTGGTTTGTTAATCCAGATCATGCCCCTCTTTATGTAGCTCTAGAAAAAGGATATTTTTCTGAAAATGGTCTTAATGTAAAGTTTATTTCCCCTTCTGACCCAAATGATCCACCTAAATTAGTTGCAGCAGGTAGGGGAGACTTAGCCATTACATATCAACCACAGCTATATCTTCAAGTGCATCAAGGATTAGATTTAGTCCGCGTTGGAACATTAATTGCAACACCTTTAAATTCACTGGTTGTTCTTAAGGATGGTCCAATTAAAACAATACAAGATCTGAATAATAAAAAAATTGGATATTCTATTGGTGGATTTGAAGATGTATATTTAAATGTCATGCTTAGAAAATATGGGTTGACCATTGAAAATGTTGAATTAGTAAATGTAAATTTTTCTCTATCTCCATCTTTAATTTCTGGAAAGGTTGATGCTGTAATAGGTGCGTTCAGAAATTTTGAACTCAACCAAATGGATATTATTGGAAGACCTGGTCGAGCATTCTATGTAGAAGAAGAAGGCATCCCTGCGTATGATGAATTAATTTTTGTTACAAGATCTGTGGATATAGACCATCAAAAAATTTCAAATTTTATGGATGCAGTTGAAAAAGGCGTCCAATACATAGTGAATCATCCAAACGAAAGCTGGGAGCTATTTATTCTAAACCGACCTGAACTTTCAGATGAATTAAACAAGCGGGCATGGAAGGACACTATCCCTAGATTTGCACTTCGTCCGAAGGGTCTAGATACAGCAAGATATATAAATTTTGGTAAATTTCTTAAACAAGAAGGACTGATTCAAGAGCTTCTGCCAGTACATAACTACGCAATTGAATTAAAGCCTTAATTAATCTATATCAATCTCTGCAACCTGAGGTCCTTTTGGGCCATTCCCTACCCTAACCCTAAGAGACTGGCCGGGGATTAATTGATTAATTCCAACTCTTCGCAAAGATTTGATGTGAACAAATAGATCTGGTGTACCTTCTCCCCTAGTTACAAAACCATAACCCTTGTCATTATTAAACCATTTTGTGGTAGCAATGAAAAAATCCCCCTCTGGCTCAGCCAAAGAAAAATCATCGTCGTCATCTTCAAAAGGTGAAATTGACGTACTGGCAGTAGAATTATCAATCTGCAAAACTTTAACAGCTTGAAGTCCTTTTGGACCATTAACTGCATCACATTCTACAGTCGACCCCTCTAATATCCCCTCGTGTCCAGCGCTACGTAAAGCAGAATGATGGAGAAATACATCGCCTAGATCCCCCTCAGGTGCAATAAAACCATACCCCTTAACTGAATTGAACCACTTCACCTTTCCACATATACGAATAGCCTCCTGCCGAACTTCGGAGACTTCATGCTCCGTTGTGCCCATAGTTCGGACTCTCCGTAAATACAATACTCACACAAGCCCTGTATATTCATTTTGGCATGATAAAAAGGTAATCACAACTAATCATGATTTTTTAATCTTGGCGGATCCCTTAGAGCTACATTATAATACCCAAAATGTTGAAAAATCGGCACGTTAGGAAGCTTTGCTAGATTTACTAGGCGGATCAAATTATTGCAAAATATAGCTGGGAGTAGGTTCTAGAGATGTTTCGTGCCGTTATTTTAACTATTGTCCTTTATTCCCTTTGGCTGGCCTTGTCAGGCCACTACTCAATACCATTCATTGTGCTAGGTTTTTTGTGTAGTGTATTTGTTGCCTTTATTTCATATAAAATGGGAATTCTTAAAGGAAATTTCAATCTTATAAGATTTCTCCTCTGGACAATCAAATATTGTCCATGGCTAATTTGGAAGATCGCCCTAGCTAATTATGATGTGGCAAAAAGAATTTTGAGTCCGTCACTTCCTATTCAGCCGCATATCTTTAAATCTAAAAGTGGCCTAAAGTCGAACTTAACTAATGTAATTTACGCAAATTCTATTACCCTTACACCAGGAACTGTTACCGTTGATCTAGATAACGATGAACTTCTTATCCATGCACTTACAAATTCTTCTAATAATGAAATATCTGAAGGAGTGATGCTGAAAAAGATTTCATCACTCAAGGATCAATAAATGAATTTCCCAGAAGTTTATTCAGCAGTTTATGCATTTGCAGCTTTATCTGTAACCATCACCATTGCTTTGGCTTTAACACGTTCTTTTTTTGGGCCTGATCTTTTTAATAGGGTTTTAGCAGTAAATGTAGCTGGCACTAAAACAATTCTTCTGCTCGTTATTATTGGCTTTATATCAAATACTAATTATTTTATAGATATTGCTTTAGCATACGCTTTAATTAATTTTATTGGAATAATTGCACTAAAAAAACTTATCCAAATAAATAAAAAACGAGAAAGCAATACGTCATTGTGATAATATTAATAGACATACTCAGTTTTCTATTCTTAATCACTGGATCGTCATTAAGTATTATTGGTGGATTAGGCTTAATACGTTTACCTGATTTTTATTCCCGATTACATGCAGCAGGAATAACTGACACACTAGCTACCTACCTTATTATTTCTGGATTAATTTTACAGAGCGGATTAAATATTGTTAGTGCAAAACTTATATTAATTCTATTATTTATTTTTTTTACTAGCCCAGTTTCTTCTCATTTAATAGCAAAAATTGCTTTCGATAATGGTCTAGATCAATTAAATAAAAAAAATGAGAATGTTGAAGGAGGTCAGCTATAGGGTACTTAATTAGCATTAGCATTCTGTCATTCTTGATAATTATAGCCTTTATCATCATCAAAAATAAAAATCTCATTACAACAATTATGATATCGGGATTTTTTAGTCTTTTAATGGCTGTTATTTTCTCACTTCTTGATGCTCCAGATGTTGCTTTTGCTGAAGCAGCTGTCGGTGCTGGAATAACCACAATGCTTTTAATTGCAACTGTAAGTCACACAGAAATTATAGAAAGAGGTAAAAAGAAATCATTTTTATTCCCAATCATAGTCACTCTCGGAACTGCTGGGTTATTGATATATGGAACTTTTGATTTCTCATACATAGGTGATAAATCTTCACCATCATACTTACATATAGCAACATATTATATAAACTTTTCTGAATTACACACAGGTGTTCCAAATATGGTAACGGCAATTCTTGCCAGTTATCGAGGTTACGATACTCTTGGCGAACTTGTAGTTATTTTTACTGCAGGCATAGGTGTTTTAGCTCTGCTTTATAATAATAATAAACAAAATATTTCTTTAATAAAACGCTCAACCTACAATGACTTAGAATCTCCAATCATCAGAATTTCTACAAAAATAATTATTCCTATATTGTTGTTATTCGCTCTTTATGTACAATTTCATGGAGAATATGGCCCAGGCGGTGGTTTTCAAGCAGGTGTTTTGTTTGCTGCAGCATTTGTTTTATATGCACTTGTTTACGGAACCCTTAAAACTAGATTAATTATTTCACAAAAGAGTCTTTATTTACTTATGTCCCTTGGCCTCATTATTTATATTTTTACAGGTTTAGGGTCTTTTTTTCTTGGTGCAAACTTTCTTGATTATGGTGTTTTTTCTGATGATTTTAAATCAGGTCAGATTGTTGGAATTTTCTTAGTAGAACTTGGTGTTGGTATTACTGTTTCTGCAACAATGATAAGTATATTTCTTGCGTTCAGAGAGTGGAAAACAGATGAATAGTTTTTTAGGCCTCTTTAATTATTGGGTTTTCATTATTCTAATGGTGTCTGGGCTTTACATAGTTATTTCGAGAGAAAATTTAATTAAAAAAGTCATAGGATTAAATATATTTCAATCTTCTGTTTTTTTATTTTTTATTTCTATTGGAAAGATAGATGGTGGTGCAGCTCCAATAGTTCACCATGGGTCAGAAGTTCCAATTGATATAATTTATTCAAATCCACTTCCACATGTATTGATTCTTACTGCCATAGTAGTAGGAGTATCAACAACTGCGCTTGCATTATCATTAATAGTTAGAATTTATAACGAATATAAGGTTATCGAAGATGATGAGATATTAGAAATAGAGAAACTACAGTAATGTACCCTCATCTTCCCGCCCTACTCGTTTTAATTCCACTTATAGCAGCACCCGTATGTATTTTATTACGAAATAGCCGAATTTTATATTTATTAAGCACTTTAGTTAGTTGGTCTACTCTGCTTATTGCATTAACAATTTTTTTGAATGTAATTAATAATGGAGTGATTACATATGAGTTTGGTGGCTGGTCAATTCCTTATGGCATTGAGTATCGCATTGATATATTAAGTGGATTTATACTTATTCTAGTCGCACTTATTGCATCTATTACCATAACATTTTCATTAAATATTACATTAAAAGAATTAGGAGAAGATAGAATATTTCTTTTCTATTCACTTACTAATCTTTTAATAGCTGGTTTACTTGGAATCGTTATAACTGGTGATCTTTTTAATGTGTTTGTCTTTCTTGAAATTTCATCACTAGCTTCATATTCGTTAGTTGCCATGGGCAGTAACAATAAAGCACTTATATCTGCATTTAGATATTTAATACTTGGCACTCTTGGGGCTACATTTATACTTATTGGAATAGGATTATTATATTCAGCAACTGGTACATTAAATATGTCAGATATTGCTGTAAGAATTGATGATCAACTTGAAAATAGAGTTATTCTTTCTGCGTTTGCTTTTTTAATGGTTGGCATATGTTTGAAAGCAGCTTTATTCCCATTACATACCTGGCTTCCTGGTGCATATGCATATGCTCCATCGATAGTAACTGCTCTTCTTGCTGGAACTGCAACAAAAGTATCAGCATATTTAATGCTTAGACTTGTTATTGTATTTGGACCAACCTTTCTTTATTCAAATTTTCCAATTACGCAAATAATTATCTATTCCTCTTTACTAGGTATACTAGCTGGATCAGCATTAGCTTTATCACAAACAGATGCTAAAAAAATATTAGCGTATTCATCAGTTGCACATATTGGTTATGTTTTGTTGGGAATTGGCTTAGGTGGAACCCTAGGTCTTACCGCCTCGCTTGTACATATTTTTGGCCATTCTTTAGCAAAATGCGCTGCTTTCCTTGCAATTGCTGCTGCAGTTATGATGATTGGATCATCTGAACTTTCTCATTTAAAAGGTCTAGGTAAGAAAATGCCTTGGACAATGTCGGCATTTGTACTTTCAGCTTTAAGCTTAATTGGAATACCACTTACTGCGGGATTTTTAGGAAAATGGTATTTAATCAATGCCGCATTAAATAATGGTTGGTGGTGGATAGCGGTATCGCTAGTGCTTGCTGGAGCATTATCTGTAATTTATTTATGGAAAATTATTGAGCATTTATATTTCCAAACTCCAGAACAAGAAATAGAAAAAGTAACTGATATTCCTATTTTAATGCTAATTCCTTTATGGTTTTTAGCAGGAGCATCAATTTACTTTGGCATTGAAACATCATTCAATGTCGGATTTTCAACTGAGGCAGCACGCCTAATTCTAGGAATAATGAATTGAGCGGATCCTTAACAATTTTATTTGCTTTTCTAACTCCTTTACTTGGAGCGCTTCTTATTGGATTCTTTAATAAAAATCCAAATATTCGTGAATTTATTTCACTTTTATCAGCCATTATAACTTTTTTACTTATTCTTACGTTGGTGCCTGGCGTTTTAGATGGTGAAAGACCTGCTTACAGACTATTTGAGCTTGTGCCAGGGTTAACAATTAGATTTCAACTTGAACCACTCGGCTTGCTCTTCTCACTCATTTCAACCTTGCTATGGTTTGTTACTATTATCTTTTCAATTGGGTATTTAAGAGCTCAAAAAAAGGGTAACCAAACAAGATTTTTTCAATTCTTTTCTTTAGCTATGGCTGCCGTTATTGGTGGGGCGTTTTCAGGAAATCTTTTAACATTATACATTTTTTATGAAGCACTAACGCTAGCTACTTATCCGTTAGTAACTCATGGTGGAAAAGAAAAAGATAAAATTGGGGGAAGGATTTACATCACTATCCTGCTCGGTACATCACTTACAATGCTTTTGATTGCAATCACTTGGACGTGGATGTTAACGGGAACTTTAAACTTTGTTGATGGCGGTATATTTACAGATGGAAATAAACTACTTGAAGGGCTTAATCCAAATCTTCTGGGTGTAATATTTGCACTATTTATCTTTGGAACTGGAAAAGCAGCAATAATGCCATTTCATAAATGGCTTCCCGCTGCAATGGTGGCTCCTACCCCCGTTTCTGCACTACTTCATGCAGTAGCAGTCGTTAAATTAGGAGTTTTTACAATTATAAAAGTTTCAATTTATATTTTTGGAATTGGCACACTTTCTAATTTTGAGGTAGGTCAATTTATGCAGTATGTAGCTGCAACAACTATCATTATTGCTGCTATTTTGGCAATTAAAGAAGATAATATTAAACTTAGACTCGCATACTCAACAATAAGTCAACTTTCATATATAATACTTGCTGCAATAATTTGTAATAATTTAACCTTACTTTCCGGTGGAATACATATTGCTGTTCATGCATTTGCAAAAATTACTTTATTTTTCTGTGCTGGAATAATTTTAATGACATTAAACACAACAAAAATAAGTGATATGAACGGCATAGGAAGAAAAATTCCTATAACGATGACGGCATGGTTAATTTCTAGTTTTTGTATCATAGGATTACCATTTACAGGTGGATTTTGGAGTAAATGGTATTTAGCTCAGGGAGCACTGGATTCTGGTGAGCCATTAATGATGGCAGTCATTTTATTTGGATCAGTTCTAGCAATTTTTTATTTAATTCCTCCGGTAATTAATGCATTCTTTACTCCGTCATTGCTAGATTTAAATGACGAAAATAAACTTATTCTTAATAAAAATGAAACAGCAACAAGCTCCCTAATAGCTGTTACATTTACTTCAACCATGTGTATTGCATTGTTTTTTTTAATACCACAATTAGTAAGCTGGCTAAGCAGTATCGAAGGAATTGGATAGAATGGAGAAAAATACCCCTACTGAGGATAAGCCTTTTTGGGTAACGAAAAAAGGTGGATGGATAGCTATTATCCTTTTACATTTTTTTGCCATTGCTTCAATATTTTTTGAAATTATTGAGCCACATTCCGATGAAATCCATAAATCAGAGAGAATTCACGAACTTGAATTTTTAGCTTCTTATTCTATCTATGGTTTCGTTGCCTGCGTTATTCTTGTCTTTATGGGTCGCATCCTTAGAAAAATTACAATGCGTAATGAGAATTATTATGAGGATCCAAATCCATGAATTTAGATCCAATTCCTTTGTTGGTTAGTTGGGGAACTCCCCTTTCTCTTCCGCCTGCATTTATATTCTTTGCATCTGCTTTTTTTATTTTACTACTAAGAGCAAACCAATTTTCAAACATAAGAAAGTTTATATTAATTATAACCCCTGCAGTTGGACTTTGGAATTTAACAAGCCTTCCAATGGGTATCTCTTGGGAGATCAATTTACTTCAATT
>CAZHAN010000010.1:11696-19113 GCA_964530575.1 uncultured Rhizobiaceae bacterium
GAACTTATTCAATTAAAAGTTGATCGTTTGAGTTTTCTTTTTGGATTACTTTTTCATATTGGAGCATTTTTGGGAATAATTTATGCACTTAGAGTAAGAGATACAATGCAACATGTAGTCGCTTTATTGTATATAGGAAGTGCGCTGGGAGCGGTCTTTTCTGGAGATCTTATTTCGTTGTTTTGTTATTGGGAATGCATGGCACTATCTTCAGCATTTCTGATATGGGCAAGAAGAAGCTCAAAATCAAGTAAAGCAGGAATTCGTTATCTCATTGTTCATTTAATCTCGGGATTATTATTGCTAGGAGCCGCCTTAATTCAATTTGATAGGAATGGAACCATAGCCTTTGATTACATTGGCCTTGGACAATTTGAAGGTTGGTTAATATTAATTGCTTTTGGAATTAAATGTGGTTTCCCACTTCTCCACAATTGGATTACTGATGCTTATCCTGAATCAACACCAACTGGAACTGTATTTCTCAGTATGTTTACAACTAAAGTTGCTATTTATGCTTTAGCAAGAGGATATCCTGGAGCAGATATTCTTATTACAATTGGAACTTTAATGGCTATTTTTCCAATCTTTTATGCGGTTATAGAAAATGACCTAAGAAAAGTATTGGGCTACAGCATGATAAATCAAATAGGTTTTATGGTAGTTGGCATTGGGATTGGTACAGAACTAGCTCTTAATGGAGCGGTAGCCCACGCTTTTAATGAGGTTATTTTTAAAGGGTTACTGTTTATGACTATGGGAGCAGTCTTATTGCGAATTCGACACGTTAATGGAAGCGACCTAGGTGGGTTATATAAATCAATGCCCATGACAACTTTCTTTTGTTTAATAGGGGCAGCCTCAATATCTGCCTTCCCACTGTTTAGCGGATTTGTTTCCAAATCAATGATAATGGCTGCAATGATCGATGAAGGACACAACCTACTTTGGCTAGCGCTCTTATTCGCATCTGCTGGAGTCTTCCATCATGCAGGAATTAAAATTCCTTATTTTGCCTTTTTTGGCCATCATTCAGGCTTAAAAACTAAAGAGGCACCAATGAATATGATTGTCGCAATGGGAATAGCTAGCGCATTATGTATATTAATAGGAACCTTTCCTGAATATTTATATAGTATACTTCCGTGGCCTGTTGATTATAATGCCTACACATACAATCATGTAGTTATTCAACTACAACTTCTTTGTTTTTCAGCCCTAGCTTTTGCTTGGTTAAAGCTTTCTGGTCTTTACCCTCCTGAGTTAATTTCAATCAATCTTGACTCAGACTGGTTATATAGACGTTTAGGTAAAAGAGTTTTGATCTATTCATATGAAAAAATTGATTTGATTTCACGAAAAATATTTGAAAAAATAGTTGTTGAGACTACCTCGTTTTCTAAATATATTCTTGGTTCAAATGGCATTATTACTAAATCTACAACCACCGGTACAACCGTTTTATTCATTGGAATTTTTCTATTTGTTTTTTTGGTCTTCTATTTTTTTAATAACCTTTAATTAAACCTATGTCTCAAATTAGTACTGCAAATCATTTAGATATTCTGAACAAAGCAATATCATGGAAAAATTCTGGAAAAGGTGTTGCAATAGCAACCGTTGTAACAACTTGGGGATCAAGTCCACGACCCACTGGAAGTCAGTTGGTTGTTGATGAAGATGGAAATTTTTTAGGATCTGTTTCAGGTGGTTGTATAGAAGGTGCTGTAATAACCGAGGCAAGAGAAATCATTAAAAATGGAAAAACTAAATTACTTGACTTTGGAGTTACAGATAATCAGGCCTGGGAAGTAGGTCTTGCCTGTGGTGGTAAAATACAAGTTTTTGTTGAACGTTTAGACTAACCTAATACTTCAAGTGTTTTATTATGCAAAAAATTACATTGCAGAAAATAATCAAAGATCAAGCTATTGGTCGACCTGTAGTTCTTGCCACCTACTTAACCACTGGTGAAGAAGAATTAATTTATCCACTCGATTCTATTGGTAATAAACATCTTTTAGAACACGCTAATAATTCAATTAATCTTGATAAATCTATAATCGTAGATACAAATGATGGTCCCGTTTTTTTGCATGTTTTTAACTCTCCTCTTCAATTAATTCTTGTTGGAGCGGTTCATATTGCTCAGCCATTATCCGCTATAGCTACAATATCTGGATATAATGTAACAATCATTGATCCAAGACTTGCATTTATAAGTTCTGAAAGATTTCCTAATGTTTCCCTGAGAACTGAATGGCCTGATGAAGCTCTAGAAATAATCAAACCTGACAATAGAACAGCTATTGTAACACTAACACATGATCCTAAGCTCGATGATCCTGCCTTAAAGGTAGCTATGAAATCACCGGCATTTTACATTGGAGCTTTAGGTAGCGAAAAAACACATGCAACAAGAAAGCATAGAATGACAGAAGATGGGGTCTCCGAAGCGGATTTTAAACGAATTCACGGCCCAGTTGGTTTAAACATTTTTGCTAAATCACCCTCTGAAATTGCAGTTTCAATTTTAGCAGAAATAACATTTAAGTTAAGAGGCACTCAATGAAATTTGGCCCTTTGCCGACTGCTAATTCATTAAATTCTATCCTCGCTCATTCAATTCGGATATCAGGCTTATACATCCCAAAAGGAAAAATAATAAACTCTGATGATATTCAAAAACTAGAATCTATTGGAATCAATGAAATTACTGTGGCTACTCTAGAATCTAATGATGTACATGAAGATAAAGCTGCGAATGATGTAGCAAATGCATCCATTGGAACAAATATTATTTCAAATCCTGCCCATACTGGTCGTACCAATTTACTATCAACCACCGACGGAATTCTTTCATTTAAAGAATCTGTAATTAATAATATAAATGAACAACACGAGGCGGTAACATTAGCTACTTTAGCTAATCATTCTATTGTTAAATCTGGTCAAATGATTGCAACTATTAAGATTATAACATTCTCAGCACCAAATGATGAGTTGCAAAGAATTATTAAAATTTCAGTAAAAAACTCTCCTATTTTTCGTATTTCGCCTTTTAGAAATATATCTATAGGCCTGATTCAGTCTAGATCTAATTCTTTAAAGGAATCTATTCTAGAAAAAACAACAAAAACTATGTCACAACGAATAAATTCTTACAAAGCATATTTAAAGGAAGAGATTAGATGTGAACATAATATTGAAGAAGTATCTAAATCTATTTCTACTCTTCTAAATCAAGACTGCAAATTAATTATTGTTGTTGGAGCAAGCGCTATTGTTGATAGAAGAGATATTATACCTAAGGCAATTGAAATAAATGGAGGATCTATTGATAGACTAGGTATGCCTGTAGACCCTGGAAATCTTTTACTGTTGGGGCGTATTGGTAAGGTACAAATTATTGGCGCTCCAGGATGTGCTCGATCATCAAAGTTTAATGGATTTGACAATGTCCTTGCACAATTAATTGCAAACTATCCAATAAATAATCAATCTATTGGGTTAATGGGCCCAGGCGGTCTTCTTCAAGAACATCAGCAAAATGTATCTAGAATACAATTTTCATAAAATAAATGCCGCCTAACCAAAAAATTATTGCATTAGTTCTTGCTGCAGGAACCTCCAGCAGGGCTGGAGATATTAATAAATTATTGATAAATCTGCACGGTGCACCAATGATATCTAAAATTGTTGATGAAATAAATCAGACATCAGCTAATCGTATTGTTGTGGTTACTGGCCATGATTCAGATGCCATAAAATCATCTTTGTTTAATTTTGATATTATTTTTGCACATAATCCAAATTATATGGACGGTATTTCTTCTTCTTTAAAAAAGGGATTTGAGATAATCCATGGGCTTGAAAGCAATTGCGATGGGGTGATGATTTGTTTGGGAGATATGCCTTTAGTTAGCCACGAGCAACTACAAAAAATAATAAATTGCTTTTCCTCCTTAAATAACAACACTATATGCATTCCAACCTTTGGTGGGAAACGAGGAAATCCTGTATTAATTGGAAAAAATTTCTTTACACTAATTGATAAAATTGACGGTGACATTGGCATGCGATCTATCATTAATAATTATAATAATTCTATATTTGAAATTAAGATGGATAATAAATCTATCCTTATGGATATAGACACGCCTGAAGAAATCAAGCTTATACAAGATCAGGAGATATAATTGATTAGATCATGGCAATAACATTTAATTTAAATTCAATACGTTCTGAATTTCCAATATTGGACACAAAGGTACAAAATGGATCTCAACTTCACTATCTGGACAATGCGGCTACAAGCCAGATGCCCTTGTCGGTTATTGAATCAATTCAAAACTTTGATCAATGCTTCCGAGCTAATATTAAGAGGGGGGTTCATTACTTAGCTGAAGAAGCAACAGAATCTTACCAAAATGCAAGAAAAACAATATCTAATTATGTCAATGCTTCTAGCGAAAGAGAAATTGTCTTTACATCAGGAACAACTGCATCAATCAATTTATTAGCAAACTCTTTAGCATCACAATTATCAGAAAATGATGAAATAATTCTTTCGATCCTAGAACATCATTCAAATATAGTTCCCTGGCAAATCATTAGAGAACGAACAGGAATTATAATTAAAACCCTTCCCGCTACAACTGATGGTCTAGTGGACGTAAATAAACTTAACGAAATAATATCCCCTAAATCTAAGCTAATAAGTGTAACTCATGCATCAAACGTTACAGGGGGAATTACAAATCTTAAAGAAATTGTTAATATTGCTAAGCAATACGATACTCTCGTAGCTATAGATGGGGCTCAAAGCGCCCCTCACGGACCTTTCGATGTACAATCTCTTGATGTGGATTTCTACAGCTTTTCTGGCCATAAAATGTATGGACCAACAGGTATAGGAATCCTTTGGGGTCGAAGTAACCTACTAGAAACCCTTCCTCCCTTTCTTGGTGGTGGAGAAATGATTAAGAATGTTAGTTTTGAAAATACCACCTACGCAGATTACCCTGCCCGATTTGAGGCTGGAACACCACCTATTACTCAAGCCGTTGGTCTTGCTAGAGCTGCACAATGGATCACAGAAAATGACTATATTTCAGGGCAAAACCATTTAAACCAACTTACATCCACACTTATAGAGGGATTAGAATCTTTAGAATCAAAGCAGAAGAAGATTTATATAATTGGTCCTGACAAATCTAAATATAGAATGCCGGTGGTATCATTCTCAATCACAAATACACACCCCCATGATATATGCCAAATACTTGATAGTCATGGAGTTGCTTTAAGAGGTGGACATCATTGCGCTCAGCCATATATGGATAGTTTAAAAATTAACGGTACAACCAGAGCTAGCCTTGCAATATACAATAATATCGATGATATAAATGCTTTGTTAAATGGTCTAGAGGATGCTTTAGCACGTTTAAGCTATGATTGATGATCTATATCAAAGAAATTTATTAAAGCTCGCTGCGTTGGCTATTAAGTCGGGAAATCTTGAAAAGATCGATGCATCGGTCACTTTAAGCAACCCCCTTTGTGGTGACCAGGTAAGTTTTGATATTAGACTAAAAGGACAGCTAGTTGATGATTTGGCTCACAGAGTTAAAGGCTGTGTATTGTGCCAAGCATCTGCTTCAATGATATCAGATAAGTCTGTTGGGCTTTCATTATCTAATCTCCATGATTCACTATCATCAATTAAGCTAATATTATCGAATGAAAAATCAGAAACTCAATGGGATGAGCTTGATTGGTTTAAACCAGTAGCATCACACAAAAGTCGTCATAATTGTGTTCTACTTCCTTTCCAAACATTAATTGCTGCTTTTGAAAAGGCATCAATCGAATAATTGGCTAGTTAAAGTAAAGTAGGTATAATCAAAAATGATCGTATATATTGTATTGATGAGGCACTCATAGATGGAAAAGAAATCTTTTTTTCAAGGCACAATTATTGGAATAATTATTGGTATAGTTATCCCATTTATAACCTATCTAATCATTACACCCCCTAAAGAAACTGGTCCAAAAAAACCAGAGGTGGTTACATTAACCACCAAACAACTGAATGAGATTATCACTCATGTTCGTTTTGAAGTTCTATGGGGTTTTTTAAAATGTAATAGAGAATTTTTGAGTGAAAGAGAGTGGAGTGAGAGACTTTGCTTTAATAAATGGGCAGAATCATTCGACTTAAAAAAAGAACTTCGTTCTTTGGAATAATTCATGGAATTTAGCATAAAAATGTTGCTAAAAGATAAATTATAGAAAATTAATGAAATAAAAAGATCCAAAAAACTACCCCTACCGTAATAACAATCAAACTAACTTTTTTATAAATTTAATTCATTTTTATGAATATTATATTTATGTTATGTTATTGATATTAAACATAATTTAATGGGGGTAACCAACCAAATGAATGAAAACAAATTATGGAATTTATTAATGAATTCCGAAAAAAATCCACTCGCATCATTACCAAAAATTGTCCGTTTCCAGTTAATGTCTGTTCTTTCTGTAATGTGGACAGTCCTATTTACCGCAAGCCTAGGAATTATGGTTTGGGCACCTGGTCTAATTTTAGCCCATGTAGGAATTCTATTTATTGGTATATTTACCACTGGATGGTTATTTAGAATAAGTGGAAAAAGTAATTAGAAATAGACTTATTATTTGTATCGGAAAATTATAAAATGGAAGCATATGAAATTAACAGAATTTTTCTAGAAATAACAGTAATAGTTGTTTTTAGTTTATTTCTTTACCGGTTTTTAATCCATCCACAACTAGTTCGTGCTAAAAAGCACAAACATCAAATAAGCAATATTGTTCCTGGTTCAAAGATTATTACCAATGGTGGATTAGTCGGAATAACAAAAAATGTTGAAGATGAATATTTAGATGTTGAATTTTCTGAAGGGGTTATAATTAAGGTCAAAAAATTAATGATAAATGAAATTTATTAATTAATTTTTTTTATTATTTAGAACCTCTTTCTTTAAATAAAAAAATCAATTACTAAAATTAAATTAAAATAAACACGCAAAAGAATGACCTAATTTATTTAATCATACGTATAAAGGGTATCTAAATAAATATTGGAGAATACGAAATGATGAAAATTAAAAGATACCTTTTTTTACTACTTGTGACTTCACCTTTAGTTCTTGGATCATCAATAAGCAGTGCAGCAAATATTATTGAAACTGCTGTAGCAGCAGGTCAATTCAATACCTTAGTTGCAGCTGTTAAGGCAGCGGATCTAGTTAGTGTTCTTGAGGGTGATGGCCCATTTACCGTCTTTGCACCAAATGATGAAGCTTTTGCAAAATTACCTGAAGGAACAGTTGCAAATCTATTAAAGGAAGAAAATAGAGACCAATTAATA
>CAZHAN010000011.1:0-18043 GCA_964530575.1 uncultured Rhizobiaceae bacterium
AACCAGACCCAAAGCTTACTGATGCAGTCTCAAAATTACCTGGTCAGAAAATCATATTTACTAATGCAGATCTTTCCTATGCGGAAAGAGTAATTAATCAAATAGGATTCGAAAGAAATACATTTGACTTGATATTTGATATAGAAGCTGCAAACTGGCTCCCAAAACCTAACTATCAAACTTATCTTCAACTAATCAATAAAACAGGCATCAATCCCAAGAAATCAATATTTTTTGAAGATATCCCCACTAACCTAACGCCTGCATCAAAGATAGGCATGACTACTGTTTGGCTTGAAAATAATGCTGAATGGGCAACATTAGATAGCGACTATTTACAGGCGGACTATAAAACCAACTCCTTAAGCGACTGGTTAATTGATTTTGTCGATCAAGTGAGTGGAAGTTGACACATTTGAGAGTCTGGCTATGTTCTTTATTCATTATACAGTTGGCAAGGAAAGAAAATGATTACTAAAAACCTTCAATCAGTAATTGAGACAGCATGGGAAAATAAGGAGTCTATTAATACTAGTACAATCGGTGAAGTCAGAGATGCAGTTAATTCGGCTCTTGCTGCGCTTGATTCAGGAGAGGTTCGTGTTGCAGAAAAAATTGATTCTAAATGGATAACCAACCAATGGCTTAAAAAAGCAGTCTTACTTTCTTTCCGTCTAAATGACTCTCGTGTCATTTCTGGAGGTCCTGATGATTCTGGATGGTTTGACAAAGTAAGTACAAAATTTACAGGTTGGGATGAGAAACGTTGGCAAGAATCGGGAATACGTGCAGTTCCTGATGCTACTGTTCGTTACTCGGCCTATGTCGCTCCAGGAGCAGTACTTATGCCATGTTTTTTAAATCTTGGAGCTAGAGTCGATTCTGGAACCATGATTGATACATGGGCAACTGTTGGTAGCTGTGCCCAGGTAGGTAAGAATTGTCATATTTCTGGAGGAACAGGAATTGGTGGGGTTTTAGAGCCATTACAAGCAGGGCCAGTTATTATTGAGGACAATGTATTTATTGGCGCTCGTTCTGAAGTAGCAGAAGGTGTAATTGTTGAAGAGGGTTCAGTTATATCAATGGGAGTTTTTATTGGAGCATCTACACGAATTGTGGACCGTGCAACTGGAGAGATCCATCAAGGACGAGTTCCTGCTTATTCAGTAGTTGTACCTGGAACAACGCCAGGCAAAAAACTACCTGATGGGAGTACAGGACCTGGGCTCTATTGTGCTGTAATCGTAAAAAGAGTAGATGAAAGAACTCGCTCTAAAACATCAGTTAATGAATTATTAAGAGATTAAATTTTTTGAGCGCAGCATTATGATCGCAATAGATCCAATAAAATTAACATCTGAACTTATCAAATGTCCTTCTGTAACACCTGTGGATGCAGGTGTATTAGACTTAATATCAACTCAACTTGAATCTCTTGGTTTTACATGCACACGCTTACCTTTTGGTAATGACAAAAAAAAAGTAGACAATCTTTTTGCTCGAATAGGATCTGAGTCCCCTCACTTCTGCTTTGCTGGACATGTAGATGTAGTTCCAGAGGGAGATGTCTCTTCTTGGTCAACCCCTCCATTTTCTGGAGCAATCAAAGATGGAAAAATTTGTGGTAGGGGAGCTTCTGACATGAAAGGAGCTATAGCATGTTTTATTGCTGCAATCTCACAATTATTAAGACACAACAATCTTAATCATGGATCGATTAGCCTTTTATTAACTGGGGATGAAGAAGGCCCAGCCATCAATGGTACTGTAAAAGTTCTTGAGTGGATGAAAAATAATAATCAACTACCCGACATTACCCTAGTCGGAGAACCAACAAATCCTAAAACTCTCGGTGATACAATTAAAATTGGTAGACGTGGATCAATGACTTGCACACTTGTAGTTAAGGGCACACAAGGACATGTGGCTTATCCAAAGCTAGCTAATAATCCAATACCCATACTCTTAGAATTACTTAATATTGTATCTAAAGACCCCTTAGACGATGGAAGTGCTAATTTTGAAGCCTCAAATTTAGAAATTACTACAATTGATGTAGGGAATAAAGCAACTAATGTAATTCCAGAACAGTGCCGCGCTATCTTTAACATCCGCTTTAATGATAATCACTCTTCTGAAAAATTGATTAATTTGATCGAGAAAAAAATGAATTCCACTGGCCATAAGTATGATATTTCATACTCAATCTCAGGAGAATCATTTTTAAGTCCACCAGGAACACTAACGGATTTAATTAGATCTTCAATCAAAAAAGTGGTTGGAATTGATACAAAATATAGCACAGATGGCGGTACATCTGATGCCCGCTTTATTAAAAATTACTCCCCTGTAGCAGAGTTTGGTTTGATAAATAAATCAATACACAAAATTGATGAAAATGTAACCATCGAAGACTTAGAAAATTTAACAGAGATATATCGTCTCATTATAAAAGATTATTTAAATATATAATGTCCTTTTTAGAAGAAACATACTCTTCGATTAAAGCCGCATTAGGCCTAGCAAAATTTAATGCAAGTGCAGTTAATGAATTCAATCTCACAGTAAGAGGGTTTTGGCGATCCTTTAGTGCAATTCTTATTGGAGCACCATTTGCTATATCCATTGCTTATGCATCACCACTTAATGCTGATATAGAAATTTCTATTCCACTTTGGGTATTTTCCTACCTTCTGTCTTGGATAATTTTTCCAATTGTAATGGTTATCTTTACCAAATTATTCGATTTATCTGGTAAGTATATTCAATTTATCGTAGCTCTTAATTGGTCATCTTTAGTAGAAATATTTCTTTATTTCGTACTTACATTGTTGTCTGTTCTCGGATTATCTGTAAATGATTTATTTCTATTCATTAATTTTATAGGTTTTATTTATATTCTTTCCTACCAAATTTTCGTTATAAGAGCTGCTCTAGGTGGCGGATGGTTAATAACTATAGGAGTATTATCTTTACAGCTAATTGTTGAATTTATGATTTTATCAGGCACTACCCTCCTCTAAATTATCAATAAAAAAATTTAGATATAATTCTCAATTCTTTTGTAAATTAAAATCAAGGCCTTATATGATATGGCGTGATTTATCATTGTAATAATGAATAGTTAAATAGAATCATTATATTTGACATCTGCCAAATAGAGACCTTCTGCGGGTGCTGTTCTTCCACACCTTGATCGGTCTCGCGATTCTAAAATATCAGATACATCTGTAACAGATATTTTTCCTCGTCCTACATTAACTAAAGTTCCCGTAATTGCCCTCACTTGATTGTGCAAAAATGAACGAGCCCTAGCTTCAATAGAAACTGAAGTTTCAATACTTTCAACAGCTAAGTAATCTAAAGTTTTTATAGGTGAACTTGCCTGACAATTTATACTTCTAAAGGCAGTAAAGTCATGTTTTCCAATCAAAGTTTGTGCAGCTTGATGCATTAAACTAATATTAAGTGGATGATATACTTGCCAAGCCCTCCCATGTTCCAGCGTTAGCGGTGCTGACCTATTAATAATTCTATAAATATATGTACGTTCTACTGCAGAAAAACGTGCATTAAATTCTGACGGAACCAACTCTGAAGAAAGGATTGATATTTTTCTTTCCCCATTATTTATTCTTCGAAGATGATCATTCAGAGCGTCTCTTAAGGTTTTTACGTTAGCCTCAAATGGTAAATCGAAATGTGCAACTTGTCTTAGTGCATGAACTCCTGCATCTGTTCTCCCTGCACCCGTAACAACTATGTGCTTTCCACAAAATCCATGGATAGCTTTTTCAAGTAATCCCTGAACACTTAAGCCCTCCTTTTGACGCTGCCAGCCAACTAAACCAGACCCATTATATTCAAGCTCTAGTTTAAATCTTGGCATCTATACTAATCCTGAATTTAGGTTTGTTCCTGTTAAAATGGGAAAACCTCTTAGAAACATTTCCGTAGTCATTGGCTTTCTTCCTTCCCGCTGCAGGGAATTAATTTTGATTGCACCAGACCCACAAGCTATGATTAAGGAATCAAGAACTGTTCCAGGAGACGCGTCTGCATTAACTGGCTCAGCTTCCAGAACTCTTATTCTTTCACCTGATACAATGAACCAAGCGCCTGGGTATGGCGAGAAAGCACGAATGATTCTATCTATCAAAATTGAATCTTCTTTCCAATTAATTTTAGTATCACTTGTTGTGATCTTAGGTGCATGTGTTTCCCCTATCTTAGGTTGTAATTCCAGTGGGGGAAGTCCACTATCACATTCTGCTAATATTTTAGTAAGTTCCTTTGCCCCACTACTTGCAATAGTATCATGAAGAATTCCTGCGTTTGGTCTCTCGCCAACATTCACATTATATTGTTTAATAATTGGCCCTGTATCCAGTCCTTCATCTAGTTGCATTAATGTAAATCCATGAACACTATCTCCAGCTAAAATGGCGTGCTGAATTGGTGCCGCGCCTCTCCAGCGAGGAAGTAATGAAGCATGTAAATTAATACATCCAAGCCTTGGAATTGAAAGAAATTGCTTAGGTAAGATTTTCCCATAAGCAACCACAACACAAACATCTGCTCTTAACTTTGTTAATTGGTCAATCTGATCCTCAGATCTCAGGCTTGAAGGTGACCTTACATCAAGGAAATTTTGATCAGCGAAGATATGTATTGGGGATTTATGAATTTTTTGTCCTCTACCTGAAGGACGAGGCGGTTGGGTATAAACTGAAACAATATTGTGCCCTGACGCAACCAATGCCCGCAAGGTAGGGACAGAAAAATCAGGAGTTCCGAAGAAGACTATGCTTAGTTTGTTCAAAAATTTAAGCCCTGTTTTTCAATTTCATATTTTTCTGCATTTTTCGAAGGATAATATTTCTTCGAACCTTTGAAAGATGGTCTACTAAGAGAACTCCATCTAAGTGATCAAGTTCGTGCTGAATACACCTGGCAAGCAGGCCAGAGGCCTTTGTTTCCATAATAATACCTTCACGGTTTAAGTATCGAACGGTCACTTCTGCAGGTCTTTCCAAATCTACATATTGATCAGGTAAAGATAAGCAACCCTCTTCGCAGACTACCAATTCTTCAGAATGCCAGATAATTTCTGGGTTGGCTAAATATAATTTATAAGTCTGGTTTTGAATTTCTTTGCTCGAATCAGTAACACAAACTACAACTATCCTTTTTGGAACTCCGATCTGAATAGCTGAAAGCCCAACCCCAGGAGCGGCGAGCATAGTCTCCATCATATCATCCATCAATATGCGTATTTCTTCAGTTATTTCTGGAATAGACTCAGAAACAATCTTTAGACGTGTATCTGGGATGTTAATTATTGGTAAAATGGCCATAGCGATTTGTAAAAGTTAATAATAATATCTTGAAGATAAACTTTCCTTAAAAATAAGAAGAAATTCGCAATAATATTGAGTTCTGGTTGTTTCCAAACTCACTTTCTTTTCCACCATGGTAAAATTGCCCTAAAATCTCCAAATCAAGATCTTGGGATAGAGACCAATTAAAGGTTGGAAGAAATGCTGTACTTCCGGTTTCGGTGTCAAACAATGCAATCCCTGAAATTCTAAATAATTCTGTAATATCGTAACCTGCTAATAAAGATAAAAAATCCCTTCTTCTTGTTTGCAATCTATCATTTACCGAAACAGAAGGAATATTACCATCTGCATCCATATTTCTAAAATACTCTATTCCTACGGTTATATAGCTTGCAAGAAAATTAGAAGTCAAAATTGTTTCATACCCCGTTGAAAATTGAATATAATTATCTGCATTTTCTGGCCTACCGTTATTTAATTCAAAATAAATATTACCACCCAAGAAGTTTGCAGATACATCACCCGCATACATTATCTCATCACCTATCTTCCCAAATAAAACTGAATAGTCGGCTTGTCCAACAGTATCTCTCCATCTCAATGATAATTTTTGTATTGCACCCCTAGAATTATTTTTTGGAGCAGCGGTTAACTGTAAAGCACCGAAGGATCCATAGAATCGCTCAACAAATAAAGCATCTATACCTGTTTTTTGTATGCCATTTACCCAGAATGGTGAAGTAGGATTAAATCTATCAGATGGATTCCAAACTCGTGCTGTTCCTAAAGATATTCTTTGACGACCAAAGACTAGTCGACCATCATTATTCTCAAATTGTAAAGAAGCTCGTGAAAAATGGTGGTTCCAATGGTAATAACTTTTAGAAGAAACCTTTCCAAAAAAATCCGCGTATGTTGGTTGAGGAGTTGTTGATAGAGATTTAAATTCAGGGCTTTTCACTAACCCCCCAACTACCAAAGCATTATTATAGATAGTTAACCAAGAAAAACTTTTATTATTATCTTCTCTCTTACCAATAATTTTGACTTGAAATGTATTCAAAGAATTATTGGTTATTTCTGAATTTAAATTCTTTACTCTCCAAATAGAAATTGAAGAATTTCCGCTAATGTTAAGAAAATCTGAATTTTCAGCTGCTTCTACTGATGTTGAATAAATAAATAATAGTAATAAAGTTAATATTGTGACATTTTTTTCATGTAATAAATTTATCATTTACTATTTTTCCATCCTTCAATTCAATTAATCTCTTAGCAACAGAAATAACTTCTGGATCATGGGAAGAAAAAATAAAGGTCGTCTTATGTACTTCATTCAATTCTTTAAGTGTTTCTAATAATTTTTTGCCAGTATCAGAATCTAAATTTGCAGTTGGCTCATCAGCAAGAACTATGTCAGGATTTGCTGCTAAAGCCCTAGCTACAGCGACTCTTTGTTGTTGACCACCAGATAGTTGGTCTGGCCGACGGTCTCCTAAACCACCAAGTCCTACTTCTTCTAGCCACATATTTGCTAATTCGTGTCTTCTTTTTTTTGAGACCCCTTGCAGCTCAAGAACGAATGATACATTTTCATGAGCAGAGAGAACCCTAATAAGATTATAAGATTGAAAAACAAATCCTATATGGTGGAGTCGGAAAGTTGCACGTTTATCTTTTGATAGATTTATATATTCCTCTCCATTAATCTTAACTATTCCTGAATCAGGCATATCAAGTGCGCCCAACATATTCAGCAATGTAGTCTTTCCTGAACCAGAACTTCCAGCTAAAACAGAAAATTCACCATCTTCAATAGAGAGGGAAACCCCGTTTAAGGCCTTCACTTCTATATCACCTGATTGATAAATTTTAACAAGATTCTTTGTTTCTATTAAAGACATAATACTTATACTTGCCTCATAGAGTCGATTGGATTGAGTTTAGTTGCTCTCCATGCTGGAAATAATCCAGCAACTATTGATGTAATTAATATAGCTATAAATACTAAGACGGTTGAATTCAAATCTATCGAAGGCCTGAGAACTGAATCTATATATAATGAGCCTAAAGTATCTCCAAATAATGATAAATCAATACCAACTTTTGCGGTATAAAGAACCGCAACATAGGCAACTCCATATCCAATAAGGCCCCCAATAAAAACTACTATCATTGATTCTGTAATAAGCATGGAAAATAAATTCAACCTTTGGCTACCAAGGGCCTCCATAACTCCAAACTCTCTGATGCGATCATAAAGAGACATAAACATAGTATTTATCAACTGTCCTAAAACTAATGCAACTACAACAAAAACCATTATAGAGCTGGCAGCTGTTTGCATACCAAGCATTTGTTGAATAAGAGGATTTTCTTGGTACCAAGCCCTAGCATCAACAGAGCTACCAAATTCATTTTTAAAATCATCTACTAGAAAATCTACATCCTCAAATGAAGATGCAATAATTACTATTTCTGTAGCACCATCTTCAATACCAAGCCAGGATTGCATAGGATTAATTGCAATCAATGCAACTGTCTTATCTATATCTGGTATTCCGGAATGTAATATTCCTCTTAGTCTAAATGCTTCAGAAACAAATGAACCGCCGGGCCCTTGCGTCATAAAGACTATCTTATCATTAATCTCTACTTCAAGATTATCTGCGACAGAACTTCCTAAGATAACACCTCGATTATCTGCCTCTAACCACTGTCCATCAATAATAAAAGTACCTAATCTGCTCACCTCAATTTCTCGAATAGGATCTACTCCAATTATAGCCACTGAAGTTGTTGAGCGGGCAACACTTGCAAGCCCTGAAGTGGTGATTCTTTGTGTCCATTTATCTGCATAAATTGAATTATGTAGAAATTTTTCAATTATTAATGAATTTTTTATATAATCATCAATTAAACCAGTATCTTTAAAGTTTTCACCATAAACCTGTATGTGCCCGTTCATTGAAAGTACAAAATTTTCTTTCATACTGTTCATATACGCATTTAGAAAAGCTAACAAAAATGTTAGTGCACCAACAGATATTACAAGAGCAATTAAAGTTAAAGATGTACGTCTAGGGTTTCGTGAAAGATTGCGAACACCTAATAAAATATAAGTTGATAAAGATAAACTGGAGTTCATAGATTTTTGGACCAAATCAATTTGGATAGAAAGAAAATCAATATCAATCTAAACATGCCTAACAGCCTCTATTGGCTCTAAAGAAATAGCTCTCCAAATTGGATAAACCCCACTTAATAACGAAGCAATTAACATTCCCCCGATAGTCATTAATAAGTGATCAGTATTAACGGTTGGGTAAATTATTGGATCTATTCCAAACTCAAGTATCATTTCCATAACAGACGGATCATCAGATGGAACTAGATTCATTATATTAATACCGTCAACGCTCAACCATTTTAATAGTAGCAGACCACTTGAAGTTCCAATTACAGTCCCAACAAGGCCAATGACTAATGTTTCTATTGCTATTATCAGAGCTAAAGAAGACCTTTGAGCTCCAAGGGCTAATAGAATTCCAAATTCTTTTGTCCTTTGCATCATGGAAAGTAGAACTGTATTAGCAATTCCAGAAATTACAATTATCACCACTATAAACATAAAAATAAAAGCAAAAGCAGCGTCTAAAGTCTGAGCATCTTTGACTAGTGATGAAATTTCATACCATTTAATAAATTCAAGACTTTGGTCATTTATATTTTCTTCTAATTCATTAATTTTTTGTTCAATAATGTCGTTGGGAACCTGAACAATGATATCCGTTACCCTTCCCTCCATAGCAAGCATTGTTTGTGCGTCTAGAAGGGGAACAAAGACGGTCATTTGATCCACTTTTGGATCACCCGTACTCACAATACCAACAACAATGAATTTATCAGCTGTCATTGCTCCTCGCCTATCATTGCTCAGCAGTATAATCTCGTCACCAATATCAACATTTAATTTTTTAGCTGCGCGCAATCCTATAATAGCTGTGTAGCTATCATCATTATTTATAAATCTTCCACGAATAACCCTGTCGTCAAGAATAGAAACTCCCTTTTCTTTTTGTGGATCTATTCCAACAAGACTCATTCCTGTTGATGTTTTTTCACCAGCAACTAATGCAAATGCATTTAATCTAACTGACCAGGAGTCTAATTCAAAAGATTCAATTTTCTTAATTATTTCATCGGTACTTTTAATATTTTTCTCAAGCTTTGGACTGAGAAAAAATCCTTCTTTGTGAATTTGGAAGCTACCAATGTATCTAAGAGGAAAGTTCTCTATAGCATTATTATATTGACCATCATTAAAGCCCCATAAAAACAGGAGAGCAATAATTCCAATAACAATTGAAAAGATAGTAATTAGACTTCTTCGAAGATTTCGAAGAATATTTCTAAAAGAAATATTAAAAATTGTTAACATTTACTATCTTCTACGTATAAGATTCGCACGAGTAAAAATATCACCAGATATTGGTTCATTAAAAACCATATCTTCAATTATCATAATAGTCTTAAATCCCTGCTCGAGCTCTGGCTGAATTGTTATGCGCGTTGGTACATTACGACCACCTCGGTCAGCAATACTATCAAACAACATGGTTCTAATAAGAATGTCATCCTCGTCATAAAATTTTTGGCTTATAGCAATTCCGTCTGAGCGAATAATCGAAATAATCTTTCCCCAAACTACTGGAGAATCAGGGTGAGGTATTGATTCAATAGTAAATAACTGGACTTCATCCGAAAAATTATCTTTAGATAATATAGTATTTTCATAATCATTTATTGCTGAACTTTCATTTACAAGGTCGTCATTTGTAAAGTCAGTACCCATCCAACTGCCTAACATCATTGCTGGTGGAATCTTAATTTCTCTCTCTAATCGAGGAATATACATCCAAAGATTTCCATCGACTTTAAGAAAAATGGTATTCGCATCTCTTCTGGGGTCTAAGATTTGAATAAATGATTTTGATGCAACTCGATCATCCCAATTTTTTATTCTAATCTCACGATTATCACCAGGTCTAATGATTTCTAGCCTGATCGTCGAAATATTAGTATTCGAGCGGACTAAATTTTCCATAGACGAAATTATTGAATCTGCATCATCATCAGAAATTGCAATGCTTGAGTTTGAGAAGGAGAATATAATAATTAGTAAATATATAATGGAATAATAATTAGTATTTTGAAGTTTTCTGGCAGAGTATTGCTTGCGTTTAAATAAAGGAATTATCATAATTAGCCTGATGAATATTCGCAAAAAAAAACTATTAGATTGGGAAGTTGAGAGCGAGAAAATAACTTGTTCTGTTGATAATTGCAATGAAATTGCCTTACATCGAGCCCCAGAGACAAAAGACGAAAAAGATAGTAATTACAAGCTTTTGTGCCTTATTCATATTAGAGAATTTAATGCTACTTGGAACTACTTTGAAGGAATGGATCAGAATGAAATAGAAAAATTTCAAGAAAGTGATGTAATTGGCCACCGTCCTACTTGGCCTCTAGGGTTAGGCCCATTAGGAAGAAATTCAAAGTGGACCTTGAATCAGAACGATGATTTATTTAAAGAATTTTTTGCAACTTCATCCGGAAAAACAAATTTCAAACAACAACGAGAATTAGATCCGCAAGAACGAAAGGCTCTAGCTGTTTTAGATTTAGATTCAGAAACAACTATGAATCAGATTAAACAGCGCTATAAACATCTGGTGAAACGTTATCACCCAGATTTAAATGGCAATAATATTAAAAATGAAGAAAAACTTAAAACTCTCAATAAGGCATATGCTTTTTTATTAACGTGCAATTATGATTAAACTAACAGTAAAGATAGAAGATTGATGAATAATACTAATACTCATTTTTCAGAAGAACCTGATATAAAAATTAATACCAAAAAATTATTTGGATTTGATAGTAATTTTGAGATTCCTGCTTTCTCAAAAAGCAATGAATATGTTCCAATAATCGATGAAAATTATGTGTTTGATCAAGTTACAACTTTATCCATTCTTTCTGGGTTTGCATTTAATCGAAGGGTAATGATTCAAGGCCTTCATGGGACAGGAAAATCTACTCATATAGAGCAAATTGCCGCTCGACTTAACTGGCCATGCATCAGAATAAATCTAGATAGTCATATAAGTCGTATAGACTTAATTGGTAAAGATATAATTACACTTCATGAAGGAAAACAAGTAACTGAATTTAAGGAAGGAATTCTACCTTGGGCTTTGCAATCATCTGTTGCTCTAGTATTTGACGAATATGATGCTGGACGTCCTGATGTTATGTTTGTTATTCAAAGAATTCTTGAAGCTGACGGCCGACTTACACTACTTGATCAAACTCGTGTATTAAAACCACATCCATTCTTTAGATTATTTTCTACAACAAATACAATAGGATTAGGTGATACCACTGGCCTATACCACGGAACACAACAAATAAATCAAGGACAAATGGATCGCTGGAATATTGTTTCAACACTAAATTATTTATCAAAAGAAGCTGAAGTAAAGATTGTATTATCTAAGGTGAAATTTTATAGAAAAACAAAAGAAAAAAAAATAGTGGAAGCTATGGTAGAATTAGCATCCTTAACAAGATCTGGTTTTATGAATGGAGATATATCAACCGTTATGTCTCCAAGAACTGTAATTACTTGGGCAGAAAACTCTAGAATATTCAATAATATTGAATTTGCCTTTGGAGTTACATTTCTCAACAAATGTGATGAGGTGGAACGGCCAATTGTTGCTGAATATTATCAAAGATGTTTTGGAATAGAATTACCAGACTCTGCTGCTAATTCCCTGCAGAACTGAGCATGAAAAACAACTCTAATTCTTCTATTTTTCGCAACGCTATAGCAGGAGCTACATCAGCTTTAGCCGATAAATCTCAAAAAAGTGTAATTTTCTCAAATATTGATTCTGTCTCCGCAATCAATGATCAAATTCAACTTCCTTTCCCACATATAGATATGAAAAAAACTGACCTTGGAAATTACAGAGGAGCGGCAGATTCGGCCGCGTTATGGATGAAATATCACAATTCTTCAATCCATGATGCTCACATACCAAAAGAGCCTAAATCTCAAGAAATTTTTGAATCATGTGAACGATCCCGTATTGATTCTCTGGGAGCACAAAGAATGAAAGGAGTTGCATTTAATTTAAATGAATATTTGTCACACCAGCTCGATCTTGAAAATATAAAGAATCAAAGTCAGTCAAATGATGTTCCCTTCCATTGGAAAATTCGACTTATCCTTCAAGCTTGCATCACTAAAGACATCATACCAGATAAATATTTAAATAATGTTGAACTTTGGAAATCTGAAATTAACAATACTGCATTAGACACTATTAATAAAATGGCTACTTCTCTCTATGACCAGATTAAATTCAGCAAACTTACAAGATTTTTACTCTCAGATCTTGGTATTCTTGACGATAGTATTGAAATCCCTCCAAATAAAAATACTTCTCTAGATCAAGATACCTTGAAAGAGGAAAGTGAAATTAATGAAAATTTAATTTCTAGCAAAGACAGTCAGACTGAAATCTTAGAGTATAGAAATGAGGAGGAAAAATATTTAATTGAGAGTATGAAATCTGAATTAAATTCCTCAATACTTCAATCTAGCTTAGAATCAATATCATTAAGCAGTGACTCAAAAAAATTTCATGAAGTTAATGGGGGGAAAAACCTTTTAATAAACTATCGCCCCTTTACAACAAAATTCGACACTGAGATAGATGCAGTGAATCTCAGTGAAATAGATGAATTAATTAGGTTGCGAGGCTCCCTTGATAACCAACTAGTTGAATTCAAAAATCTCGCAACAAAGCTTGCAAATAGATTACAAAGATTTCTTTTAGCTAAACAAACACGCTCATGGGAATTCGATCTTGATGAAGGAATTGTTGATGGGTCACGATTAGCGAGAATTATTGCTAATCCTGAAAAATCACTCTCCTACAAACAGGAAAAATCTTCTGACTTTCGCGATACAGTTGTTACCTTATTGCTTGATAATTCAGGATCTATGAGAGGGCGACCCATAACTGTTGCAGCACTTTCAGCTGATATACTTACTCAAACTCTTGAGCGCTGTGGAATAAAAGTAGAAGTTCTTGGATTTACAACCAAGACCTGGAAGGGTGGATCCTCAAGAGAGCATTGGATTACTAATGGAAAACCAAGCAATCCGGGAAGACTTAATGATATTTTACATATTATCTACAAAAATGCAGATGAACCTTTTAGGAGATCCCGTACAAAATTTGGTTTGATGCTAAAAGAAGGGCTACTCAAGGAGAACATTGATGGAGAAGCTCTTATTTGGGCTCATAATCGTCTGCAAGAAAGACATGAGCAACGAAAAATTCTTATGGTAATTTCAGATGGTGCACCGGTAGATGATTCGACACTCTCAACAAATGAAAATAATTATTTAGAGAATCACTTACGTCATGTAATAAAATGGATTGAAAATTTCTCCTCAGTAGAATTGACAGCTATTGGAATTGGTCATGATGTTATGCGCTATTATTCAAGAGCAATTACTATTGTTGATACTGAACAATTGGGTGACGCAATGATGAATCAGCTTGTTGAGATGTTTAAAAATGATAGAAAAAATCCAATTAGTTTTCATTAAAATAATTTTGATTTTTTCAATTTTATTATTGTTATTCTTTAGAATTGAAATTAATGCTTTTGGTGAACAGATTAAAATCACCTCATCAGAAGTTCAACTTGACAACACTGACCCTGAACGAACAACTGTTGGTTTACTTAACTACCTCGGAGGATTACGCCTTCGATCAGCTAATCCATCATTCGGAGGATTATCAGGACTGTGGGTACACCCTAATGGACAAAGTTTATTGTCAATTACCGATCAAGGCTCATGGTTTACGGCTGATCTTATTTATGATGCAGATAAAAGGTTAACCGGCATCTCTAATGGAAACATATTTCCCATGCTTGGAATCGATAATTTACCCTTGCTTCCCCCCTGGTCTGATGCTGAATCTATAGCTATTTCAAATGGACGTATTTTTGTTGCTTTTGAGCGTCAAAACCGACTTTATCGATACGGACCACCAAGTGCACCCTGGTCTAGCACACCAGAATGGTTACCAATCCCTGAAAAAATTGCACTTGGCCCCCGCAACGGAGGTATGGAAGCAATTACTGGTTTAGATGATAAGAGAATCATTGCTTTTGCTGAAGAGATTTATAATGAGGATGGTCTTGCAGCATGGATTTTTGATGGCGATCAAGTGATGGAATTTACCCTTCTATCTAACGACGGCTTTTTACCCACTGGCGCAGATATGATGCCTGATGGAGATATTTTACTCCTTGAGAGAAGGTTTAGCTTACTAGGTGGATTTGCAGCCCGTCTTTCAAAAATTGAAAAAAATGATATCTTCCCCAATTCAAAAGTTTCTGGAACAGAAATTGCTGCACTTATTCCTCCATTAACTACAGATAATTTCGAAGGGCTGTCTATTATTCCAATTGATGAAAAAAGCGTATTAATTTTCATAATTTCAGACGATAACTTTAGCGCCCTACAACAAACACTACTTTTAGTATTTAAACTAAATCTATAAGATCAGAAGAGCTATTATTAAGAAGGAATTCTCTTGATTATTCTTTTCTTAAGGCGTCTTGCCTTAATAGACAAAACATCATCTTTCGCATCTTTTAAATATGCGTCAAGCCCACCATATTTTTCAACCGTACGCAGGGCAGACGATGCTACACGTAGACGCACAGCTTGATCCAAGGTCTCACTTTGTAGCGACACTTGTTGCAAATTAGGAAGAAACCTTCTTTTGGTCTTATTTTGGGCATGACTAACATTATTACCAGTCAACACACCCTTGCCTGTAAGTTCACAACGCCGTGACATAATCTCGTTCCTTATTAAACCTTAGATTTTTTAGCATGAGGAAGGTCTTTACCCAAGCCTTACAGTATCGTCAAGCGTGGGAATCAAATCTTTGCCCATTATCAAAATTAATTTGTGAAATAAACAATATCATCCACTATACTTAGGGCTACCATAAACAAGTACTTAAAAACTAGGATATAATTTATATTTCAGCTTATATTTATCCTGTATAAGCAACCAATTGTAAAAAATAACTTTAATATCAAGGATTTAACAATATATGGATTCAAAAATAATCTGGGAAAACTTGAAAAATAAGGAAACCTGGAGTCGCCTTATATATATGGTGCTTTTTGTAATTGCTTTTCAGCTAGTGGAAGCTCTTTTGTTTGCCATAATGATAGTCCAATTTTTTGCTCAAATTTTTACCGGGAAACCCTTGGATAGAGTTACAGAATTTGGTTCAAATCTTGGAAAATATGCAAAACAAATCATTTGCTTCCTTACTTTTAGTGAAGACACAACTCCTTGGCCCTTGGCATCATGGCCAAGCCAATCGCATCAAGAGCAATCCGGCATTGATGATAATTCGTAATAAACAATAACAATGGACTAAACTGGCTAAGGGGCCATTTATCTCTAATAAAACAAATTAGATATCATGCTAAATGGAGCTTAATTAGCCCTATAAGGAGGAGATACCTCGAGAATGAGGGCAATTCTTGGGCCAACAAATACTGGGAAAACACATATAGCTATAGAGAGAATGCTTGGCTATAAATCTGGTATTCTTGGATTACCATTAAGATTGTTAGCTCGTGAAGTTTATGACCGAGTTGTTAATATAAAGGGTCCAGAATCTGTAGCTCTTGTTACTGGAGAGGAAAAAATTACTCCTGAGACAGCTTCTTACTTTATTTGCACCACTGAAGCCATTCCTACAAAAAAAAATGTTGATTTCGTGGCAATAGACGAAATTCAACTTATCGCTGATCCTGAAAGAGGTCATATCTTTACAGCATGCCTTCTAGATATCCGGGGAAAATATGAAACAATTTTTCTTGGATCAGAAACAGCAAAACCAATAATTAAAAAACTCCTACCATCAACATCATTCGATTCAAGACCTCGTCTTTCAAGTTTATCGTATTCAGGACAACAAAAAATTTCACGAATTGGCACAAGAAGTGCCATTGTTACCTTCTCAACTGAAGATGTATATTCAACAGCTGAATTAGTTAGGCGACATAGAGGTGGGGCAGCTGTGGTGCTCGGCGCTCTTTCTCCCAGAACTAGAAACGCTCAAATAGGAATGTTTGAAAGTGGAGAAGTTGACTACCTAGTAGCTACTGACGCTATTGGCATGGGACTTAACCTCCAAGTTAACCATGTTTCATTTGCCTCTTTATCAAAATTTGATGGCTTCATTAGAAGACCACTTACTCCCCAAGAGATTGCACAAATAGCTGGCAGAGCAGGGAGACACCTTTCAAATGGTACCTTTGGAACTACCTTAAATTGCCCTGAAATGGTTAAAGAGATTGTTGAACGAGTTGAAAATCATAATTTTGATAACATCTCTTCTGCTTACTGGAGGAACACACAGCTGGACTTTAAATCTCCTAAATCCTTACTGCATAGTTTAGATGCTCCGCCTAAGGAAGGAACAGAGCGTTATCTAGTTAAGCCAACAAATGCTATTGATAAAGATGCATTCTCTTATCTTTCTGATTCACTTAAAATTAATCACATGGATCAAGTAAAACTTCTTTGGAAGGTTTGCAAAATTCCAGATTACCGAAAGTCTTTGCCAGAAAATCATCATCGCTTGTTGAGCAAAATCTATAAATTTCTTTCTTCTGGAGACAGCAGAATTTCTACTGATTGGCTTGCAGATCACATTACTAGATTAGATCGCATGGATGGCGATATTGATACACTAGCATCACGGATATCTCATATCAGAACCTGGACATATGTCTGTCATCAAATAAATTGGGTGAAAGATCCAATTTATTGGCAGTCCAGAGCACGAGAGGTTGAAGACAAATTATCTGACGCACTTCATGACAGATTAACACAAAGATTTGTGGATAAAAGATCTACCTTACTTACAAAAAAATTAGGTGAAAATATTAACTTGATGACGACAGTAGATAAAGATGGAAATGTTTCCGTAGGTGGACATAAAATTGGAATCCTTTCTGGGTTAACATTTATAGCTGAGAATACAGACAGGTATGCTACCAAAAAACTATTAATTAAGACTGCACAAAGGGTACTTAAGCAAGAAATTTCTCATAGAGTAAAACAATTAATTGCTGATAAAGATAGCTCATTTAAATTAAGTAAACGCAATGAAATTATTTGGCGTAAAGGAGTAGTTGCTTACCTCACAAAGGGAAGTTTAATAACTAAGCCACATTCTTCTTTAGCTTCTTTAGATATTATAAAATATGAGGATAGAAAAAAAATTGAAAAGAAAATTAATACTTGGATAGAAAAATATTTAGAGGATATTCTTTCCCCATTAATCAAACTTCAGAAAGCTAATCTCTCCGGCATAACAAAAGGACTAGTATTTGAAATATCGGAGGGACTGGGAACTGTATTAAGAAGCTTAGTTCAGGAACAGTTAACTTATTTAACTCCATTTGATAAAAAAATACTTTTTAATTTAGGTGTTCGCATAGGTCCATACACAATACATACCCCTGCAATGCACAAACCAAAAAGAAGAAGAATTTGTTCT
>CAZHAN010000012.1:0-17702 GCA_964530575.1 uncultured Rhizobiaceae bacterium
TAATGAGCACCTGGGGACCTATAGTAATGCTTGCCAAATCTATATCAAATACTCAACTAAATTTTAGCCAGTTCTGGCTAATTTCATTAATCGCAATATTTCTAGGTGCACTTGCCCTAATCGGAACTCCGACCATAGCAATGGCCCAGGACGAGCCAAGATCTGTTACTCTTGGAAGAGCCCTTTTCGCGGGAAAGGGGAATTGTTCTCAATGTCATGGTTGGCACGGTGACGGTGCAGCCGGACATATGGGCAATGGACCTTCATTAAGGATTACTTATCTAGATGAACCAGGGCTGGTTGAAACTATTAGTTGCGGACGGCCTGGAACCTATATGCCCTACCACATGACCACAGCCTACAGGGATACATTTCCTTGTTACGGATTTACAGATAAAAATCAATTGGGCGACATGAAGGTAGCTGTCGGGGTTCCTATGCGAGCCAGAGAAATTGCAAATGTAGCAGCCTTTATTATTGCCGAAATCAAAGGTAAAGAATTAGACCTTGGATATTGCGAACGTTATTACGGCGCTAATTCACGAAATTGTGATGGTTATCGCTGATAAAAATATCCGCTTAAATACTATTGATTTATAGGAGCGTGGCATAAAGTTGCGCTCCTATTCGTTTGAAACCTATAAAATGTGCTAACATATAGTTATGCTAACTAAAGGGAAAATAACACCTACTAAATCTAGTATTATTGGCATAATTCTTTTGATAATGTTGCCAACAAAAGTTTTCTCGGCCGAAGTTCAATTTATCGATGTAACATCAGAATCTGGTATTTCATATATTCAACATTCACTCCCAGCTGATCTTTATTACCCAGTCCACATGAGTGGCGGTGTGGCAGTAGGTGACTATGATGGTGATGGATACCTTGACCTATTCGTAACCCGATTAGCGGCTCCAAACATTCTTTATAGAAATATGTGCAATGGAACCTTTGAAGACGTTACAGCCTCTTCAGGACTTGGCCTAATTATTGCCGACTCTAACGGAGCGGGATGGGCAGACATTGATCATGATGGTGATTTAGACCTTTACGTTACTGCCCTTTGGAGTGAGCGATTTTACCTCTTTATTAATGATGGTGATGGGAAATTTAGTGAAGAAGCCATTAGACGCGGTGTCGCGGTCGAAGGAAGTGATAGTCATTTTGGCTACAGTCCAGCTTTTGCAGATTTTGATAGGGATGGCTTTATTGATATCCATGTTACTGAATGGAGACACGATGAAGTAAACCCCTTAGGAGCAAATTCTAATGCTCGGCTTCTAAAAAACAGAGGCTTTATGGGCCCGGGATGGACCGGTTATTTTGAAGATGTAACTAATTCTGCAGGAGTAAATTTAGATAACATTCCCTCGTTAAGTATCAATGCTCAAGCTGGTTCCTTTTCTTTTGCTTCACAATTTACTGATTTAGATAATGATGGTTGGCTTGAATTGGTAGTTGCAAGCGATTTTGGTCAAAGTCGTCTTTTTTGGAATAATGCTGATGGTACATTTACTGACGGCACAATTATGGCTGGGGTAGGAACCGATGAAAATGGCATGGGTCACACAGTCGCAGATTTTGATGGAGACGGACTTTTAGATTGGTTCATTACCTCGATTTCAGGAGGTCAGAGAATGAACCACACTGGCAATCGTCTCTTTAAGAATTTAGGTAATAGAAAATTCAAAGATGTCACTGACAGTGCAGGTGTTCGTGACGGATTTTGGGGTTGGGCCGCTGTAGCAATTGATTATGACAATGATGGAGATCTAGACTTAACAATGACTAATGGAGTCAAATTCCCAGACGATTCTGATGGAGTTGGGTTTGATGATGACTTAACTCGATTCTGGGAAAATGACGGAAATGGTAATTTCAAAGAGATCTCACTTGGAATTGGAATCAACGACGCTAAGGCTGGGAAAGGATTAGCAAAATTTGATTATGACAATGATGGTGATTTAGATCTATTTGTTGTGAATAATCGCGACAAACCAATACTTTATCGAAATGATGGTGGTAACAATAATGGATGGCTAAGAATTGTTGTAAGCGGTACTAAAATGGCAGCAGGGGCTAGAATGACTTTGGATCCGGGTAACGGTCAGCCTAAACAAGTTAGAGAAATGGAAGCTGGAAATGCATTTCTTGCCCAGCACGAACAAATAGTTCACTTTGGTTTGGGACCCAATCCTAGTGAATTGAATAAATTAACAATTAGATGGCCTGATGGAGAATTTGAAGAAATAAATAACATAAAGCCAAACAAAACAATCGCCTTAAAAAGAGGAGCAATTGTTACTCAAAAAATTATTGAGCAAAGAGATTGCTCATTTCCACCAATACCATCATAAATTTTTCATTAAAATAATTGTAACTATTCTGAAGGTGGAGCCTCCATAATCCATCCAGTTGCTAGTGGAAGATCTAGCGCTACATTATTCATGAACAATCCCCATTCGGATGGATCATCTGGAGATCGCATAATAAATACTGCAGCTCTTAACTGGAATCCCCATTCGCTAGTATAACATCCTCGAATATTATTCTCTGCATCATATCCAGCAAGCTGAGCAAGAAATATGACCCCATTTCCAAGAGCATCCCTTTCAGTAGGTGTTCCCGGAGGCCTTAAATCTTTAAGTGCTGTAATAATTTTCCTTTCACCACCAAGACCACCAAAATTACTTTTTAGATGTGCTTCCGTAACTGCAGCCACCGCAACCTCAAAAACTTTTGGGTCATCACAAAGCGGTAATTCCTGAGCAAAAGTTGTGCCTAGAGGAACTAAAAGAAAAGAAGTTAATAAAGATAAAAAGAAGGATAATTTTTTCAACAAAATATTTAGTACCTTTATAATTTCGCAGTGTTTTTAAAAGATAGTACTTTATAAAACACAAAATGCTTTTAATTAAAACAAAAAAAACCGGAGGTCAGTTTCCTGACCTCCGGAAGAGTTGTCTTAAGCTATAAAATTACAGCGCAAAGACGTATAGGGCGTGCATGAACTGGATATTAGCCAGTTCTGGCCATGTAGACCGGTTACCACCCGAAATATTACCACCTACGTGGATAGCAATATATTGTGTGCCATTATGTTTGTAAGTCATTGGAGTAGCCTTAATTGGCGTACCAGTATTGAACTTCCAAATTTCAGCAAGTGTAGTTGCATCGTAAGCGATAATATCGCCATTGATGTAAGCAGTCATTATCCATCCACCAGCTGAAGAAAGCATTCCAGCACGGTTTGAATAACGAAGTTGGATCTTCTTGATTGTTTCACCGTTAGTTAAGTCAACGATACTAAGTGAACCAGATTCTACAAGTGGACCCATCTGACCTGTTAGACCAAGAGCCTCAAGTGAGAACTCACCAGTCAATTCAGATTCCTGAACGCCAAAGCGAGCACCAGTCCAAAGATCACGAACCTTAAATGTTCCGCCGAGAGCTTCTGGTTTAGGTGCACCACCATCCTGGACAGCTACTAGCTGACAGCCTTCAATGCCTGGGATGAATGTAACTGCACGATCAGGATCAGTTGCTCCTGGAGGCCAATTCTTACCACCAGAAATTCGTGGGCAATGAATGCCGATACGACCATTACGTCGTTCAGCTGTTCCACGGTAATCCTGTAGAGCAGTTGCTGGGTTATAGGAAGTAGGTAGTCCAGTCTTCTGATCAATGCCTTCTGTCCAAATAACGTCATTCACGTATTGAATTGCGTACTGGAAAGAACCTGTTGCACGGTCAAAAGCGTACTGAAAACCATTACGGCTTGAGTGAGTGACAAGCTTACGTCCATCACTTAAGTCGATTAACGGATGCTCAGCAATTTCGTCGTAATCAAATGGATCGTTTGGTGTGTATTGGAAGAACCATTTAATCATACCTTCTTCAGGATCCATCGCTAAGAGGGTATCCGTATAAAGGTTGTCTCCTGGACGATACTCAGGATCCCAGTCTGGGCCAGGATTTCCTGTTCCCCAATACATGAGGTTTATTTCAGGATCATAAGTACCTGTCTGCCAGATTGATCCGCCGCCTGTTTCCCAAGCATTGTAATCATCTGTCCAGGTGCTCTTGGCCATTTCATTAGGATCACGATCATTACCACCAGCAGTATAGGTGCGCCAAATATGCTCACCAGTTGCTAGTGCTACCCCATCAAGGTGTCCACGAACTCCATATTCAGCACCGGCAACACCAGTAACTGCAATATCGTTCATGATTAATGGAGCAAGAGTCATTGTTTCAGCGATTGCTGCATCGCCAACTGATGTTTCCCAAGTAACTTCACCAGTGTCCTTGTTGATGGAAATAACACGGTTATCAAGTGTTGTTGAGATAACCTGATCCATCCAAAGTGCAACACCACGGTTGTTAACGCCGCAACATGCAACGTCAGCAGCAAAAGCCTTATCGGTTGCTGGGTCCATTAGCCAAACTACTTGGCCAGAAGTACCAGAAGTAACATCAACCTTATAAACTTCTCCCCAACCATTTGGGTAATACATCATGCCGTCTTCCACAATTGGTGTAGCTTCTAAGCGACCATGTGAGTGACGACCAGCACCTTCAATACCACCAATAGCAACACTGAATGCAAGCTTTAGCCCACTGATGTTGTTTTTATTGATATCGGTAATTGTCATATGACGATGACCGAAATAATTTTTATGGTGATGTATCCAGTTATGCGGTTCTGTATCCGCATTATTTAGTCGGCTCTGCGTAACGTCTGCTGCAGTAGCCGGGAGAGCGAACGCACTGGCGGCAAAAGCCCCGCCGACGACCGCTCCAACAGTCTTACGAATATGCATATATAATTTTCCTCCCTGCGCTGTATCAAAGTACAGCTGGATCGGATTGCAAAAAACTCTCTAGGTACCCAGAGAGTGAGATATCTGACTCACCCGATTCCAACCCTTAATCCCATAAAAAAGATGGCGAAAAGGCTGGCAACTAAGCTAGATAAACTCAGATAACATGATAAGGTGGGTGTTTTAGGTGCGTCAATACCGCGCGGTTAATCAATTATATTTATTGTTTAAAATAATATTTCAACAATATTTTTATGTAGTCTATATTTAGATGAGTTAAGAAAATTATTACTTTATTTAATTTTTTATTTAAATTAATGTCCATTTTTAGTGATGCTTTTGTATTCTAATGATAAAAATTGTCTTATAATTTTTTTTATTTTTTCTAAACCGACAGGCTATTTTCTTAACTGAGAGGCTATTTTTGATTTTATTGTTGTCATTTTTTAGTTTTAGACCATGGAGGAACTTTTGACCTACATAGCATCTACCCTATTATCCACCAGAGTTTCAAATATATTACGAGCTGTTTTAACATTATTCATAATTAGCTTAATACAATCCCCATCCACAGCTCTAGCAACTGCTGACGCTGCAGCAATTAATGCTGATATTGCTAAGAAACTTGCAGCTTCCGTCAAAAGAGGAAGAAATGTTTATCAACAACGTGCTGGCTGCACTGAGTGCCACCTATGGAATGGAAATGGGCAAGATGGGTTTGAGCTAGAGCCATTACTCGAACTAGCCTTAAACAAAAGTGAGATTGAGCAAGTAATAGCATGTGGTATATCAGAAACAAATATGTGGTCTTTTAATCCAACTGCTTGTCTTACTCCATCTGCGCGCGGAAAAGATGCACCTAAATTTATTTCCGGACGTGATTTAGTAGATGTAGCAAATTATGTTGCTGAGATATTAGCAAAGGGAGTAACAAAAGAAGAATGCAGTATTGTTAATGGTCCTGATGCTTCAATTTGTACTACAATAACAAACTGATCTCTTCTCAAATTAAATCTTTAACCTGAAATGAAGTTTTAGAAAAATTATAACTGCCTGAGACTAAAGCTTGATTCTCATCAGAAAAATAGTTAAGCAAAAATTCTTAAACTTTGGGAGTAAATAATAATGAATGCTTTGTTCTGGCTTGTGGACACAGTACTTTGGCTTTACACAGTCGCACTGATACTTGGAGCGGGACTAAGTTGGTTAATAGCCTTTGGTATCATTAATACTCGAAATCAATTTATCCAGATTATTGTTGATTTTTTGGATAGAATCACTGAGCCAGTACTCGCTCCTATTCGCCGTTTACTTCCAAATTTAGGTGGAGTTGATATTTCCCCACTTATTGTGATTCTATTGCTAATATTCGCTCGCAGACTTCTTTTTGATCTATTTTATTAATCAATTATGAGCAATGCAGTCATTCTTGATGGAAAAGCCCTAGCTGAAAAGCTACAAAAGAAGCTTGCCCAACAAATAAGTTCATTAAACCAAAGTAAAAAAATAACCCCTGGGATTGGAATGATCCTCATGGGTGAAGATCCAGCAAGCCAACTGTATGTTCGAAACAAAACCAGACAGGCAAAATCTGCAGGTTTCTTTGTTAGAGATATTTTTCTACCTGAAAAAACATCTGAAGAAGAATTCTTTAATCATATTAACGATTTAAATTCAGATGACTTAATAAATGGTTTTCTTGTCCAACTTCCACTTCCTAAACATATTAATTCAATACGTGCAATAGATTGTATTAGTCCAGATAAAGATGCAGATGGATTTCACGTAATAAATGCTGGAAATCTTTCTTTAGGTCGTAATGCTATTATTCCGGCAACACCTTTGGGATGCTTACAACTAATTCATCAAGTACATAAAAATCTTGAGGGACTATCAGCAGTAATAATTGGTCGTTCAAATACTGTAGGAAAGCCCATGGCCCAATTACTTCTTCAACAAAACTGTACCGTTACTCTTGTACACTCCCACACTCTAGAAATAGAAAAAATCTGTAGCACAGCAGATATTATTGTTGCTGCAGCAGGTAAGCCAGAAATAGTCCGTAAAAATTGGGTTAAGCCTGGAGCAACAGTAATCGATGTAGGTATCAATAGGCTGATTGATAACAACGGAAATAAATCGTTAGTTGGGGATGTTGCCTTTAGTGAAGTGTCAGAGATTGCTGGTGCCATAACTCCCGTTCCTGGGGGAGTAGGACCTATGACAATTGTAAGTCTACTTCAAAATACACTTAAACTAACATACAAAAAATTCGGTATTGATGAGCTAACATAATCAATTCATGAATTATTTATTTCTATTTTTCAATAACATTAAACGTAAAGCATTAATCTTTATAAAACCTTCCGCATCGACTTGATTATAAACATTATCTTCATCAAAAGTAGCTACTTGTTGATTATATAAGCTGTTTGGAGATTTACGTCCTACAACAGACACAGATCCTTTATAGATCTTACATCGAACTGTCCCAGAAACTTGTTGCTGACTTCTATCAATTAATGCTTGAAGCATATCTCTCTCAGGGCTAAACCAAAATCCATTATATATTAGTTCAGCATATTGATTCATGAGTGAATCTTTTAAATGCAATGCGCCTCTGTCAAGAGTAATACTCTCAATACCTCGATGGGCTTCCAATAATATAGTGCCCCCAGGAGTTTCATATATTCCTCTTGATTTCATTCCAACAAATCGATTCTCCACAAGGTCTAATCGGCCAATACCGTGGTCATGACCCAATTGATTTAGAGTTGTAAGAATATTTGCTGGAGACATTGCTTCACCATCTACAGCTACTGCATCACCATGCGCAAAATCAATCTCGACATAAACTGGCTTGTCCGGAGCACTTTCTGGTGAAACAGACCTGGTATACACATACTCCTCTGACTCTAGCCAGGGATCTTCAAGAATTTTCCCTTCAGCAGAGGTATGTAGTAAATTCGCATCCTGAGAAAATGGAGCTTCTCCTCGCTTATCTTTTGCAACGTAAATTTCATGCTTTTCTGCATAATCTATTAATGAATCTCTAGAAGTTAGATCCCATTCCCTCCAAGGTGCAATTACCTTTATATTAGGATTGAGTGCATAATAGGCAAGTTCAAACCTTACTTGATCGTTTCCCTTTCCGGTAGCGCCATGCGCAACTGCATCAGCGCCTGTTTCTGCAGCTATCTCTATCTGACGTTTAGCGATCAATGGCCTGGCAATTGAAGTCCCTAAAAGATATTTTCCTTCATATAGAGCATTTGCTCTAAACATAGGAAAGACATATTCACTAACAAACTCTTCTCTTAAATCCTCAATAATGATTTCTTTTATTCCTAGAGATCTCGCTTTCTTACTTACAGAATCTAACTCTTCACCCTGACCAAGATCAGCAGTAAACGTTACTACTTCACAAGAGTACGTTTCCTGAAGCCATTTTAAAATTACTGAAGTATCTAAACCACCTGAATAAGCAAGAACAACTTTATTAATTTTATTAGATTTTGTCATAAGCAACACCATTTTTCGAAATACATGTTCGTACCTTTAAGGAAGTAAGTTTATCAAATAATTCAATCACGCCTTGCAGAAGCTCTTTTTCTAACACTATCTGATTTCAGTTGTCCGCAAGCTGCATAAATATCTCTGCCTCGAGGAGTCCTAACAGGAGAAGAATAGCCAGCACGATTTAAAATATCCGCAAAAGCAATAATATTGTTGTCATCAGACGATGAATATATTGTCCCGGGCCAAGGGTTAAAAGGAATAAGATTAACTTTTGCTGGAATTCCAGAAATTAATCTTGCAAGTTCTCTAGCATCTGACAATGAATCATTCACTCCTTTTAGCATAGCATACTCAAATGTAATCCTTCTTGCATTAGAAGAACTAGGATATGACCGACAAGCCCCAAGAACCTCAGCTATTGGATACTTCCTATTAAGAGGAACTAATTCATCTCGTACAGCGTCTCTTACCGCATGAAGGGAAACTGCAAGCCCTACCCCTGTATCAAAGCCAAGCTGATGTATCTTTGGGACTACCCCAGCGGTTGAGACCGTTATCCGACGCCTTGAGATTGCAATTCCTTCCTTATCCATTATTAAATGCAGTGCATCAACTACATTATCATAATTATATAATGGCTCGCCCATCCCCATGAGGACTATATTAGTAATTTTTCTGTTCTCTGAAAAAGCAGGCCATTCGCCGATTGCGTCCCTAGCGATTAAAAGCTGACCAATAATTTCAGAAGTGGTCAGATTTCTTACAAATGACTGGGTTCCAGTATAACAAAAACTACAATTTAAGGTACATCCCACTTGAGTAGAAACACAAAGCGCCCCTCTATCTTCTTCAGGGATATAAACCGTCTCAACCTCCGCTCCATCCTCGAGACGTATGAGCCATTTAATAGTCCCATCCTTTGATTTTTTCTCCTCAACGATTTCATCCCTACCAACCACAAACTCTTCTTGGAGTCTTTTGCGCAAATCCTTTGACATCGTAGTCATAGCTGAAAACTCGCTTGCACCTTGATGATACATCCAATGGAATAATTGAGATGTCCTCATCTTACATTTATCAATAGGTTCTCCAATTGACACAAGTATTTCCAATAATAACGATCTTGGCATACCCGATAATCTCAACCTTGATTTTGGAGAAGTAATTTGTGAGGAGGCTTGTGTTTGTATATTAATCATTGCAAGCATCGTTGATTGCACGATAGGCAGCCGTAAAACCAAGTAATGAATATATATCTATTGTATTTGTTCCTCTACTAGATAATCCTTTTACAGTTAGATGCGAGCCAGAAATCATTGCTCTGACCATTTCATTATCTTGCTCAGCAGTAGCATTCCATGCAGCATCATCTTTCGTGAACATTTCAAATTCTTTTGTATCAACAGATGCAAATACATTAGAGCCATCATCAAAGGTATAACCAGCAATAATATTAACAACATCCCTAGATTTATCACCTTTATTATGAGTTATTTGTATTAAGACATCACCTCTTCTGACATTTTTTGGCTCCATATCTAAAGGCGTAGATGTCATAACACAAATTATCATTGCATTATCTGAAAGTTTAAATGCATGCCAATCCTCAAAGGTCCCAAGCAAATCTTGAGCTAACGTAACGATAGGGTTTATTAAAACAAAAATTATAACTAGAAAAATTTTTTTAGGCATTCTTATACAATCTCATAATTAAACATAATTTGTAAATTAAACTTTTTCCAAAGTGACAGCTATAATAAGAAATTTTATATTTATCACTCATTCATACTTAAGCCTGATATCAAACATCCTGAAATAAATTATATTAATTAATCTAATAATTCATAAATCCTAATAATGAAAAATCATTTAGCCTATAGAGCTAAAACTGATGGATTACCAAACATAATATACATTTTATAGTCAAATAATTCTGATAATGACTATATGATCAATAAAATAATTATTAGCCCAAAAGTCTGCAATCCCTTATTGTTAGATGGATAAATTGGAGAAAACAAATGTCCAAGAAAATTAAAGTATTATTTGTATGTATGGGAAATATTTGTCGATCACCAACGGCAGAAGCAGTTTTTAGACATTTAATCGATCAAGAGAGCCTTTCTAACAAATTTGATATCGAATCAGCTGGGACACATAACTACCATGTAGGTGAACCTGCTGATGAACGATCAACTGCTGCAGCTTCCAAACGGGGATTCGATATGAAACAAAATATTGGAAGACAAGTAAAAAAGGCTGATCTCATGAAGTTTGACTATATAATAGCTATGGATAAACAAAATTATGATAATTTAAAATTTATCAGCAATTCCGAATTCGACCAAAAAATCAGTTTATTTCTCAATAATGCTCCTGAACTTGGATTACGCGATGTTCCAGATCCTTATTTTGGTGGAGGAGATGGTTTTGAAAAAGTACTTGATATTATTGAAATAGGAGCAAAAGGATTTCTACAATCTTTAAAAAACAATGATATTGTATAATGCCACTAAAACTTAGCAACGAAATCGAAAATATATTTGGGGAAGTTCCCTACTTAATAACGAAAATATCCGGCGGATCTATAGCAGAGGTTTTTCATATTCATATGAATGATAAAAGTGAAGTTATAGCTAAGCTTGATCAAATTGGAGATAGTCTTCTCAATGAAGGATGGATGTTAGAGTTCCTTAAGGAAAAAAGTAACCTACCTATACCAAATGTTTTGCACTGCTCTAAGGAGTTGCTTGTTTTAGAATATATCCCAACTCAAGGAGGAATTAATCGATATTTTGATGAAGATGCTGCAGATCATCTTGCAAAATTACATAATATTAAAAACTCTAAATTCGGATTAGAAAAAAATACATTTATCGGGGGACTATCTCAACCAAATCCATATTATCATAAATGGTTAGATTTTTTTAAAGAACAGAGACTTTTTTACATGAGTAACAAAGCAGTAAATGCTGGAAAGATATCTATACCAATTATGAATAAAATTGAGAAATTATGTGACTCCCTCGATAAATTTATAAACGAGCCTGATTCTCCTAGATTAATTCATGGTGATATTTGGTCAGGAAATGTGCTTTGTAAGAATGGAAAAGTTAATAGCTTTATTGATCCAGCTATATATTTTGCTAACCCAGAAATTGAGTTAGCATTCTCAACATTATTTGGAACTTTTAGTGATCATTTCTTCTCTCGTTACAATGAATATTACCCTATAGAACCAGAATTTTTTGAGGTGCGACGGGATATTTACAACCTTTATCCTATTTTAGTTCACATAAACCTATTTGGTGGATCTTATGTAAATTCTTTATCAAATATCTTAAAACGTTTTCTTGGATAATTCTTACTTGATAGAATTTTTTTCTAGACAAGCACAGTACATCTAAGATTATTAAGATTCCTTATTGCTGCAGGATACAATTGAACTGCAGCAAGCCCAATCCAGTAAGCCGCTTTGTTACAATCTTTGATTAACCCTTCACCAAGAGCATACATAACACCTAAGCTATTTTGGGCGCCAGCATAGCCTCCAACTGCTGCAGACTTATACCACCTAATGGCCTCTATATATTGTCCAGCCTGTCTATATGCTCTTCCAAGTTGGAATTGAAATCGAAGTTCTTTGGGAAATGAAGAAACTGCATCCTCACAAGCAAAAATTGCCTTACTAGGATTAATGAATTGCGATCTAATACCAGCACTAACTCGATCTGGATCTAAAGGATTAGCTGCTAGTTCATCACATAAATGCTTTGGAGCATGTATTGCCTCTTGAGCAAATGCATCAGCAGAAAAAATACCAATAAATTTTATGACAAGAAACACCAATATAAGTTTCTTTAGAAACCTACTAACTATAGGTTTGTAATCATTGGAATAGGATCTATGGATTGGGGTAAGTATATACACTATGTATCTTTTCCAACTCTTCAATAATATCATCTGAAAGATTAATATTAATACTATCTAGATTTATCTTTAATTGATTCATATTTGTTGCACCAATAATGTTAGATACCACAAACGGTCTCGAATTTACCCAAGCAAGGGCCATTTGAGATGGATCTAGCCCAGAATTATTGGCTAAATTAATATATGCTTTTACAGCAAGATGACTCTGTTCATTCAAATAACGCTTAAATCCCTTAAAAAGGGTTAATCTCGCATTATTAGGCCAATTACCATCCAAATATTTTCCTGAGAGCACACCGAAAGCAAGCGGTGAATATGCTAAAAGACCAATATTCTCTCTCAAGGAAATTTCAGCCAGTCCAACCTCAAAACTTCGATTCAATAGATTATATGGGTTTTGAATGCTTACAATGTTAGATAAATGATATTTTTCTGCTAATCGTAAATATTCCAATAAACCCCATGGAGTTTCATTGGATACTCCTATAGACCTAATCTTACCCTCAATAACTAAATTGCTGAGAGCAAAAAGAGTTTCCTCTATAGGAATGGATAGATCCTCTCTATTATCAGTGTAACCAAGTGTCCCAAAATAATTACTTGGTCTAGACGGCCAATGAACTTGGTAAAGATCAATATAATCTGTTTTTAACCTTTTTAAGCTAGCATCAATAGCGAGCTTAATATTGGCTTCATCAAGAGATGCTTTACCTTCTCTTGGAACTGCAAGGCCACCCGGGCCTGAAACCTTAGTAGCAAGAATAATTTTTTCTCTTAAATTATTTTTAGAAAACCATTTACCAATTATCTCCTCAGTTTTGCCTACATGTTCTTTTTCATTTGGAACCGGATACATTTCTGCTGTATCGATGAAATTTATTCCAGCATCAAAAGAATGGTCTAACTGAGCAAAGGCGTCATGTTCGGTATTTTGCTTTCCCCAGGTCATTGTGCCAAGACACACTTGGCTTACCTTTAAGCCAGTGTGTCCGAGAATGTTGTATTTCATATTATTTCCATAAATTTATTCTGGGATTAGAAAAATACTACAAATTCATTAACTAATTAAGACTCTGAACTAATTTATGAATTAACTGGCAGATTCACTTGAAAGAATAGCGCTCAACGTCCATATTATCTTTATAACAAGTCAATATGGAGAATTCGAACTTATGGACTATTCAAAAGCCCAATTAGGCAGGTTAGGAGCAAAAGGACTAAGTAGTGAATTTGATGCAGGGCTCCGTGCATACATGCTCAAAGTCTACAATTATATGGGACTCGGCTTAGCTCTTTCAGGAGCTGTTGCCCTATATGTTGCTTCTTCGCCATCCTTGATGGGGGCAATATTTGGTAGCCCTCTCGCATGGATCGTTATGCTTGCACCTCTTGGGTTTGTAATGGTGCTCAGCTTTGGAATCCACAAACTAAGTACACGATCAGCACAAATTCTTTTTTGGGCTTTTGCTATAACTATGGGGATATCACTGAGTACAATATTTCTCGCATATACTTCAACAAGCATTGTGCGGGTATTTTTCATAAGTGCTGCTACATTTGGATCTATGAGTCTTTATGGATACACAACAAAAAGAAATTTAACATCTTGGGGTTCTTTCCTATTTATGGGACTTATAGGAATAATTATCGCAAGCGTAATTAATATTTTTCTTGCATCTGCTGCTCTTGACTTTGTTGTATCGGTTATAGGGGTTTTAGTTTTTGTAGGTCTAACTGCTTACGATACTCAACAAATAAGAAATGCATATGCCTCAACCGATAGCTCTGACATAATAACAAAAAAAGCTGTCTTTGGAGCCTTAAGACTTTACTTAGACTTTATCAATCTTATGTTAATGTTATTACGTCTCTTTGGTGATCGACGATAATCTAAATTAATACAGAAATGCTCACCCAAATATCAGAGCATTTCTGTATTTTTCCTAAAACTTAATTATAATTTATTTTCTTATTAGAAGTACTTAATCATTTAGCTTTAGATAATTGAAATCTATTTTCTAAAATATTAAGTACATAGGATAGTTTTGATCCACAACGAATAATTTTACCTACTCGAGATACAATGCCAAATCTTCCGATCGAGTTCATCCCTTTGCGCCATTTAACAACATGATAATCAGGGATTCTCCCATATTTAATTATGCAGGAAAATGATGCCCTTTCAGGTGAAAAATCAAGTGTATAATCCCGAAATTCCCCTGCAATAACTTTTTTACCATACATTTGTAAAATTAAATCCAACTCAGAGCGATTAAATACTACTAATTTTAGATCTTTAGTATTTGATTGAGCTCTTCTTGGTTTTTGGCGAAACTCATCAATACTTAAAACGTTGCTCATTGAGTTACTACTCCCTAATTATCTACGTTACTAAATGATTGCATGACAAGAGAATAAGTGGAAGCTGGTAAACTAATAAATTGAATTATCCTTAGGATCTAATAAATCCCTAAGTCCATCACCAAATAGAGTTACTCCTAGTACAGATAATGCAATTGATACTCCTGGGAAGATTCCTAAGTAGGGCGCTTCAGAGAGAAACGTCCTTGATTCATATAGCATTAATCCCCAGCTAGCATTTGGAGGTTGGGTTCCAATGCCTAAATAAGATAATCCTGATTCAGCTAAAAGAGCTATTGAAAAACTTATTGCTACTTGAATGATAATAACGCCAACTATATTAGGAATAATGTGATCAAATAATATCCAAATTTTTCGTTTTCCAATGGCTTTAGCTGCAACTGCAAATTCTTTTCTTAAAACTGACTTAGCAGAAGCACGTATAATACGTGCAAATACAGGTATATTAAAGATTCCTATCGCAATAATTGAAGTATAAATCCCAGATCCGATTGATGATGTTAGTAAAATAGCAATCAATAAAGCAGGAAATGCAAATGTGAAATCCGCAATACGCATTATTCCAACTTCATACCAACCTCCAAACAATACTGATGAAATACCTAATAAAAAACCGCCAACTAAACCTATGCTAATAGCTATTCCACCCACCAAAACTGCATTTAATGTGCCTTCCATAATTCTTGAAGCAACATCACGTCCAAAGTGATCTGTTCCTAACCAATGCTGATAATTTGGTCCATTTAGACGATTAACGATATCAAGTTGGTCCGGCGGAAACGGAGTCCAAACAATTGAGATTAGGGCTATTAGAATCATAAGAAAACATAAAAATGAACCTATGACCAAGGATGTTGATCTACTAATTTCCTTAAAAGAAATCCAATGATTCAAATTCTACTCCAATCTTGGATCAATATATTTATAAACCACATCAATACATAAATTTATTATAATTACCAATAAAACGAGCAACATAACAATATCTTCTATAAGAATAAGATCACGGTTTGCTATTGCTTGCATAATTAACCGTCCTAATCCTGGAAGAAAAAATACATTTTCAACTACTACAGTTCCAGCAAGTAAAAAAGAAAATTGAAGTCCCATTACAGTCAAGGTAGTTATAAATGCATTTCTGAAAACATGCTTTACCAATACTTTCTTTCTGCTCACTCCCTTTGCTATTGCTGTCCTAACAAAATCATCGTTAGAGAACTCAAGAACTGCAGCCCTGACTATTCTAGATAGAACTGCAGTTTGAACTGTGGCTAAAGCAAGTGCTGGCAACAAGAGTGAGGAAAATGCTGGCCAAAATCCGTTACTCCATCCTGGGAATCCGCCGGAAGGTAGCCATCCCAATTTTAAGCTAAAAATAATTATCAACATTAAACCCAGCCAAAAACTAGGAATTGCAAGGCCAATGAGTCCAAAAATCATCACTCCAAAATCTTTAGTTTTTCTGTGATAAAACGCTGCGTAGAGCCCCAATGGAATAGACATCAGTATGCTTAATAACATTGCGAAAATTGCAAGAGGAACTGTCACCATTAACCGGGGCAAGATTAAATCCGATGCAGGAATTTGATAAGTCCAACTAACGCCTAAATCGCCCTTCATTAAACCTAACACCCAAGATGAATACCTATAAATTCCAGTATCATTTAGCCCAAGGTCATCCCTTAGAGCCTCTACTGCCTCAGGTTCAGATTCAATTCCCAAAATTGTAAGGGCGGGATCCCCCGGCAAAATTTCAACTGCTATAAAAATAATAACAGAAGCAAAAAAAAGTGTAATGAAAACGCCTATAAATTTAGTAATTATGTATTTCATTTCTGAACTTTTCTATCAGTAACACTTTCTTGCAAGGGTTACCCCATCAGCAATCGGTATTAAAGAAATAGAAACCCTTTTATCAGCATAAACCATTTCATTAAAGTCACGAATTGCCTGAGAATCTTGATCTAAATTAAAATTGGTTGCAGGGAGTCCACTCCAAAGGACGTTATCAATTGCACATACACCACCTGTACGTAAAAGTTTTAAAGCTTTGTTATAGTATGAGCTATAGTTTGTTTTATCAGCATCGATAAATACAAAATCAAATTTTCCCTCGTAGCCTTCTTCAATCAATGAATCTAGAGTATCGGTTGCTGGAGCAATGCGAAGATCAATTTTATCCTTAACTCCAGCCTTTTCCCAAAAATCTAGAGCAATTTTCGTTGATTCTTGATCATTATCACAAGCAATAATCTTTCCATCATCAGGAAGGGCGAGAGCTACAGAAAGTGATGAATAACCAGTAAAAACTCCTATCTCTAAAGTTAAGCTTGCACTTAACATCTTTACCAACATTGCAAAAAAAGCTCCTTGCTCAGGGGAAATTTGCATCTGAACATCATCAGGAAATGCTGAAAAAGTCTCGTCTCTAAGTTTCGCAAGTATTTCTGGCTCTCTTACACCAACACTAATTAAATAATTGTATAAAGTTGGGGTAATTTGGGTAGTTTTAATTGTCAAAATTTAACTCCATGATTCAAAAAATCGTCATTTTTTTACCCTATTTTTGCCCCATTCTAGGTATTTACTGAAAATATTGGGACTCTAACTTCGATTCGGTATGGCGGAATTTCCCTCCTCAATTCCAATATACCGAATCGGAGAATACATAATAATCTTATTTATTTTCTAATAATCTTTTGATTAAAGAACTTCTTCTAGAAATATTTATAACTTACGATATAATGTTTATTTCATAAAACTAATAAATATTTCTATGTTAAAATTATTATATATATTCATATTTTGGTTTATCCTTCTTCCAATTGTATATGCAGAAGATAAGCCACAGCATAACAATACTATCAAGCCCGAAAGAATCGTTTCAATTAATTTGTGTACTGATCAATTGGTACTTTCAATAGCAGATCTTAATAATGTTTCATCAGTGACTTGGCTTTCCTTAGCTCCCTCTAACTCAATATTTTATGAAAAAGCAGAAGAAATTTCTATAATCAATAGGGGAAATGCAGAAGAAATAATCC